>NZ_DF968255.1:0-50253 GCF_001270025.1 Streptomyces azureus
CGCTGCTGCCGAAGCATGAGCGGCGGTTCCGGCATCCGGGACGCAAGCGGATCGATGACCGCAAGACGGATAGATCACGAACCGGACTGGAGTACCAAGGATGAGCCCTCGTTGCGTCCGGCAGTTGGGGGCCCAGCGTTGAAGCGCAGACCACCTGGGCAAGTACGTCGTGAAGTTGTGCGCGACACCCTCTACGACATCCCGACGTAGGCCGAGGAAGATCCGGTCTGCCCAACGTGCCAGCGATGCCTCAAGCCGGGCCAGCCCGCGTGGGACGAGTGCGCCAACCCGTGCACAGGCGAGGTCGGCGGCAGCTGACGGTGAACCTCAGCCGCATGTACGCATCGAGCAACTTCCCCGCCGACGACCAGACGCCGCAGAACGTACGCGGCTGCACGCCCTCGGTGTCGACCGCCGTCGAGTGCGTGGTGACGGTGCTCAGTCGGAGCCCACGGTGAACTCCTGCCAGTGGTTCCGTCGGTGGATATCCGGTAGTGCCCGTTGCCGTAGCTGCCGGCCCACAGCCAGCCGATCGGGGTGCTGATGACGGACCCTGCCGCGCCGTGCGAGTCGCCGGCCCGCTGGAACGTCCTGGCGCGGTCGGTGCTGCGCCATACTCCCCTCTCTCCGTACACCGTGAGGCTGCCGTCGTCGGCCGCGACGACGTCGCCGAGCGACGAGAGCGGCTCAACGCCCCTGCGGTAGGTCCATAGGCGGGTCCAGGTGTGGCCGCCGTCGGTGCTGGTATGGAGCGCGCGGAGGCCGTTCTTCACCTCTTCCTGGACGGGGAGCTGGCCGGTCTGCTGCGCGTACAGACCGCCCCTTCCGGCAACGACCTGGAAACCCCACCCCTCCTTCGCGGCGCCCGGCATATCGGTCAGCTGCCAGGTGCGGCCGCGGTCCTCGCTCCTTGCCTGTGTCGGCAGGCCGGATTCGGGGTCCTCGCCGGACACGAAGAGCACGTTACGCGCCACGTCGCCGCTCGGGGTGAGGACGCCCTTCAGCGGCGGCTGCCGCTCCAGCACACGGTGTTCGCCGGTGTCCGGCATCACGACGAGCAGTCGGTTGCGCGCGCAGGTGTTGGCGGGGTCGGACGCGTCCAGTTCCACGCACTCGTCGACGAGGAGGGCACCCACGGGGACCGTCGCCGTGGTGCCCTGCGGCTTCTGGGTGCCGGGTGTCCAGGTACGGCCGCCGTCGCGGGTGAACCAGGTGGGGCCCGGTCGGGTCCAGTCCTCGTGCTGGTCGATGATGACGGCGCGGCCCGCCCCCAGGACATGGAGCCCCGCGGTGATGCCCAAGTCGCCCATGACATCCGGCAACGGGGACTCGGCCAGGCGCCACTTCCCCGCGTCCTTGTCCAGCACGGCGACATGCTGACGGCAGCGCTCGTCGGTGCACTCGGCAAGGAGGGCGAAGCCGGAGCCGTCCGCGGCGAAGCCGAGGCTGTGGGACCAGCCCGGGAGGCCTACGGCCGATGGTATGCGCGGTGGTTGAACGGCGTTTTGGCCGGGCTTCACGGAGTTACCCGCGGACCCGCCCGCCGGTTCGGCGACGCACGCGGTCAGGAGCAGGACTGCGGCGACAGCCCCGAGCAGCGCCCTCAGCACGTGACCTCTCATGGATCCCCCGATCTGCGGTCGCTGGCAGCCACTTGCTACATCTGGTACACCGCAGACCAGGTCCGGGTTCCACTCCTCGCCGAACTATTTGCTCAGGCGCCCGAACCGCCGTAGCGCCAGCGGGAAGAGCACCGCGAGCAGCGCCAGCCCAAGAGGCCCTGTTCTCTGGACCCCGCTCAACCTCGCCGTGACCTCACACCACGCGCCCGGCTCCCCCACCCCACACACTTCCGCCCGCGCAGAACCGACACCGACCACCGTGCCGGCCGCGCAGCCCTCGGAAGGATCAGAAGTGCCGTCTCAAGACAGTGGGGCGGAGTGGGGTACACCGCCCCATGACAGGCGTACCTGCTACAGAGACCGCCCCACGGCAGTGACCTCGCTGCTTCGGGTGGCCAGTCGGCGACGAATCCGTCCTCACTCTGCTGCTCGGCGGTGCTGGCTTCCTCCTGCGCTTCTCGCCCGCGGGGCGGCGCTTGACAAGACCGGCGCGCACCCCAGCCGTGCGTGCGGGTCCTGACGCGGGCCCGCCCTGACCAACGACAAGCCGCCCCGGTCTAGTTGGAGCTGCGGGAATCAGTCATCGGCATGGCCATCGGCGTGCAGGCGATGCATCATGGAACGATGAGGTTCCGTCGGTGGCGCGCCCAGGAACGCGGCCAGGACGTGCTGGCTGCTGCGCTCTACGAGGGCAACAGCCGGGCCCGTGAGCGAATCGACCGGTGGTGGGCGGCCGGCGGGACCCACCGCGACGAGGTCTGGCGCGGCGCGTGGTTCCTGCTGACAGCGGCGCACTTCAGGTTCGGCAACCACGAGCAGCCGGAGCGGGTCGTTCCGGTGCTGGAGTTCCTGCTCGAGGCCGACCCCACGTCCCCGTACCGGCCGCAGGTCCGGCTGACCGCCTGTCTCCCGCAGACCGCCGCCGACGCGCCGAACGGCGTGTACATGGGCGATCCGGAAGTTCCGCGGCTTGTCGAAGCCGCGCTGAGGTTCCCCGATCCCAGCTTGCGCCAACGGTTGGCCGACCTGTTGTCCGTCACCGACCAGCCCGGCCTGCTGGACGCCCTGGAAACCGCCTTCCGGCCGCGTGCGCGGCCGGGCCCGACCTACACCGGCGCGGCACCGCCCGGCCATGAGACCCGGTGCGACCTGTGGCTTGGGGGCGAGCCGAATTCGTTCCTGAAGATCGTCTGCGCCAACCCAAACCTGCCTCGGCCGCCCGCTCAGCCCGACGACATCGACCTGTCTTTGCTCGCGCTTCTGAAGGACCGGCCCGATCTGCTGCCGGCATTTGAACAGGGCGCCCTGGCCGTGCGGCTGCTGGAGTATCTCGGCACCTGGCTGCCGAAACAGGTCCACGACCGGTGCCGCCGCGCGTTGCGTGACCTGTCGGCCCGTGAGGGTGTCACGGCGGTGTGTGAACAGGCCATGCTCGGTGACGCCGAGGCGATTGCCGCGGCCCGCGACGCCGGGTACCGGCCGGCCAGCCCCGCCTGGACACCCCTCTTCCTGCTGCTCACCCGGCAGTTCTCGGCCTATCGCGAGGCCGATCCGAACGGGCGGGTCCTGCAGCTGATGTGCTCCATCGACGGGTTGAGGATCGGGGAAGACGTCATCATCGACCGGATCCTGGCAATCCTGGACACGGACCTGCCGGACGACGTGGCCGCAGCCGTACGGCGGTCCCTGCGCGACCTCGGTCCCCTGAGCGACGCCTCGGTCGAGAACCTCGGACGCCGGGGTATGCGAAGGACCATTCTGGCCCGCGCGATCAAGCTCGAGCCGGAGGCGGTCGCGGCCGTGGTCGACGCGGGCTACCTGCCCGAAGACGACGACCAGGAGCTGCTCCCGCTGCTCTTCCTCACCGAGCAGTTCGAGCGGTACGACCGCGAAGACCCGAACGGCACAGGGCTACGCGCCGTCCTCGCCGGGAAGCGTTACCGGTACGAGCACGAGCATTTCCGGACTGTCGCGGAGCGGGCGGGACGCCCAGATCCCTGGCCGCCCGAGGAGCCGTCGCCGTCGGGTGACCGGACGTCGATCCGGCACGCCACCACTTGGCCGAGCAGCTTCGGCGTCGGCGGCCACTTCTGAGCCGGAGGTTCCGGCATCGGCACATCATGCCGATCCGCCCGATGGCCTCGCCGTTGCGGGGGCCGGAACCGTCGCCGCCCCAGTGCTCTGACCGCATAGGTTCACCGGGTTGGCGGTCGCGACGGTTGAATGTGGGATGACGTCCGATCCGACTGCTTGAGGCGCTGCTGGCCGAGCCTGTCCGTGTGCGCGCACTGACCGACCAGGAGGGGCGGAAGCTGCAGCAGATCGTGCGCCGGGGCAGCACCGACTCGGTGCGCTACCGGCGCGCGATGATGCTGCTGGCCTCGGCCGGCGGAAACCGCGTGCCAGTGATCGCCCAGCTGGTGCAGGCCGACGAGGACACTGGCCGGGATGCAATCCGCCGGTTCAACGAGGTCGGCCTGGCCTGCCTGGACCCTCAATGGGCGGGAGGTCGTCCCTGCCAACTGTGGGCAGTGCGGTCAGGGTGGCGACCGTACGGCGGCACGCTTCCTCGCTGTCGCCGTCGCGGTGGGAGCAGACGGCGGCGTCGATGTGCAGCAGAGTTCGCGTCATGGTGCTGGTCGGCGCGGACAGCTCCAGGGCGCGCTGCTGGCTGGACCGGATCGAGGAGGCCCTGGACCGCTTCCCCGACCGGGTCTTCGCCTTCGACGAACAGCTGCTCGTCATCACGGTCCATCCGTTCAGCCTTGCAGCCGCCACTGACAGCGTGCTCCTGCCCGGGTCAGCTGCAAAAGCGTGCCGCCGCCGGCCTTCTGCTCGGGCACGGCCTGGTCCTGCTTCTGGTGCTCCGGTGCGGGCTGTTGGGGTTGGCGTTCGGCGGTGATGGCCCGCTGCTTGCAGTCGTCGCACAGGCGCCGGTGGGTCTCCCGTGGGGCGCCCCAGTCGGTGCGGTCGATCGCCTTACACCTCGTTCTTGTGGAGGGCTTGACGGGTTGCCGACTGACGCCGCACCCGCTGGCGTGAACCAGCCACCTTCTTGGCGCGAACCTGCCATCGCGGCCGGCGGGTGTTCCGGCGCATCTACGCTCGGTTCCATCGGCGTGATCCACGCAGATCTCCGCAGGTGTGCCACGGCGCCGGGCCGATCGCGGCTCGACCGAGACCGGGCCGGGACGGAGCTGACAATGACCGGTACCCATCCGGACCGAGCCGGCGGCCGGGGCCCGGGAATCATCGCGGTACTCGGTGCGTTCGTTCTCAACGGCGCGCTGCTTGGCTCGTGGGCCCCTCGGGTGCCGGCGCTGGCCGCGCAGATCGGTGCGGACGAGGGTGCGCTGGGGCTGTCCCTGCTCGGTGCCAGCGTAGGTATGATCGCCGCTTCGATTCTCGCCGGTCGGCTGTGCGCGGCGTTCGGCGCTCGCGTCGTGATGACGGTGTCCGGCGTTGCCGGGTCCGCAATGCTTCCGGCTCTGGGACTGGCGAGGTCGCCCGCGACGCTCGGCCTGCTGCTGATCGTCCTCGGCGCAATGGTCGGCGTGATGGACGTGGCGATGAACGTGTCCGGCGTGACAGCGACCCGGCGGACCGGCCGGGCGATCATGCCGCTGTTCCACGCGGCCTTCAGTTTCGGCACGCTGGCCGGTTCGGTCGGCGCTGCGGTCGCGGCCGGACAAGGGTTGGCACCGAGCCGTCATTTTGTCATCGTCGCGGTGATCTGCGGCGGCGTCACCGTCGGCATCGCCCGCTGGATTCCCGTCGAGGAACTACTGAGGGTGCCCGCAGAGAGCGGGCGCGCCGGGCGGGCACCGTTCAGGCGACCGGCGCTGTGGCTGCTCGGCGGCGTGGCACTGTGTGCCTCGATAGCCGAAGGAGCGGCCGCGGACTGGTCGGCGCTGTTCGGTGTGCAGGAGCGCGGTCTCAGCGAGGCCACCGGCGCCCTGATCTACTCGTGCTTCTCGATCACCATGGCGTGCACCCGCTTGTGCGGTGAGGCGATCCAGCGTCGTTGGGGCGCACCGCGGATGCTCATCGGGGGTGCGGCGATCGGTGGGCTGGGGCTGGCCACCGCGGTCATGGCGCCGTCGCCGGCGCTCACCTTCGCCGGCTTCGCTGTCGCTGGTGTCGGTTTGGCGTACGCGTCTCCCGTCGTCATGGAGTTGAGTGGCGAGGCCGGGCGACGGACCGATGGGGGCGGTGGTGAGCGCGAGGTTGCGTTTGCGACAACCATTGCCTACAGCGGGTTCTTGCTCGGCCCTCCGATGGTGGGCGGGGTCGCCGAGTTGACCAGCCTGCCGGTCGCGCTTGGCGCTGTCGCGGTGCTCGTGTTGTTGATCGGCCCGCTGACTCTGGCCGCGGGTACTTTCCGGCGCCGGGAGTTGTCGTCGGCCGAGGAGTCAGCGGCGAACCCCGCCCGGGGCAGAGCGATCCGGCGCAAAATGGGCTGAGCCCGCCGCCACGGTCGTGGGTGCGGGGGTTCGTCAGGATGTGCGAGCGCTGCGTCGTCGTGGAGTGCGTCCGCGTGTACGGGCGTATGACGGCCCAGTCGTAGAAGCGGTGCCCCTTGGTGCCGGCCCCGGCCGACAGCTTCTGCCAGGCCCGTTTGGGCACCTTCGCGGCCAGGGCATCCGCGCGGAACTTCCCCGCGCCGGTGGTGGCTTCATGTGAGCAGGCGACGGCGAGCACGTAGCCGACCTGGCGCTCATCCAGCGCGGAGCGCAGCTTTGGGTTGCCGCCGTAGACCTCGTCTGCCGCGACCCAGCAGGCGCGGTGCCCGTCATCGAGAAATCGGCCGATCATGCGGGCGGCCGGCTCCGGCTTGGTCGCGAAGACGGTGTCCTCGTCCAGGCCCGCGGCTCGGCAACGATCTGGGACGCGCGTCCAGGAGTGCCGTATGTACAGCTCTCGGTCCACTTCCGCGTGCCAGCGCAGTCCCGCGTAGAGGAGGTAGACAGCGACTTGCGCGTTGTCGATCCTCCCGGCGGTGCCGGTGTACTGGCGCTGGACGCCGACGGTGTGCGTGCCCTTCTTCATGTCCCCGGTCTCGTCGACCACCAGCACTGCACCCTCGTCGTGCAGATGCTCCAGGTCGTACTCGCGCACTCATCGCGCACGGCGTCGGCATCCCATCGGGCCCGGCCGAGCAGGTGCTGCATGCCGTCCGGGGTGGCCTCTCCGGCCCACTCGGCGATGTTCCAGCAGTTTTTGCGTGGCAGGTCCGACAGCAGCCCCAGCATCAGATCCCGTACCCGACGCCGGGGTTCGCCCCGGGGGAACCGTTCGGCTATCCGGCTCTTCAGACCCTCGAACGCTCCTGCCAGCGGGCAGTGGCCCACGCCGCGACCTGCGGCCATCGCAAGATCGTTGGTCTTCACACACCGGTTATCAGCGGTGGCCGCAGCCTTCCCGCAGCCGACCCACGAGCAAGATCAAGGTCTATGGCTGGAGGTCGCGCTGGTACCAGGTGCCTGACTTGCCGCCGAGATCGGCCGGGCTGGCAGGGCCAACCGGGACGAACCCGGCCTTGGCCAAGACTTTCTGGGACGCGGCGTTGTCGTGGGAGGTGGCCGCCCGCAGTGTGCGCAGGCCGTGCCTCGCGGTCGCAATCCGGCACAGCTCCCGGACGGTCGCGGTCGCCACGCCGTGGCCGGCGACCTGCTCCGCGACCCGGTAGCCGAGTCTGGCAGTGCCGTCCTCCAAGTCGTACAGGTTGAACCTGCCGAGCACCGAGCCGTCCTCGGCGACGAGCACGTAGAAGGCGCAGATGCCGGCCTCCTGCTCGGCCAACAAGGCGTTGT
This sequence comes from Streptomyces azureus, assembly GCF_001270025.1. NCBI lineage: Bacteria > Bacillati > Actinomycetota > Actinomycetes > Kitasatosporales > Streptomycetaceae > Streptomyces > Streptomyces azureus. The sequence goes on from NZ_DF968255.1 coordinate 7,436, forward strand.
ACCGGTCGGTGAACTGGTCGAAGAAGTCGTCACCGCGGTCGGAGATCGAGGCAGCGAAGTAAGTGCGGTTCGCCAGCTCGAAGGCCAGAACCGCCGGGGCATGGCCGGCATGCAGCCGCTTCAGCTCGGGCATTGCCCGACCCTACCCAAAGCGTGCGCTGAGGCCACCTGAGTTTCCGCAGCGGCAGACAGCCCCAAGACCAGAGCACATAACGATCTATGGCTGGAGTACTAGAAGCTGTCCGGCCGATCACGTGCGAAGCCAGATGACCAGGGCGGCGGCGGTTACTGTGCCGAGGTAGACGTAGCCGCGCTTGTCGTAACGGGTGGCCACGGCTCGTGCGTTCTTGAGCCGGTTGATGGCCCGTTCGACGGTGTTTCGTTTCTTGTAGTGGTCTTAGTCGAAGCCGGGTGGCCGTCCGCCGCGTGAGCCTTTGCGTAGGCGGGCGGCCTGGCTATCGGTCTTCTCCGGGATGGTGTGCCGGATGCCGCGGCGGCGCAGATACTCACGACATGGCCCGTTGCTGTAAGCCTTGTCCGCCGCCAGGCTGTCCGGGTTCTTGCGAGGTCTGCCCGGCCCGGTCCGCAGGACGCGGATCTTCTCCAGTACCGGTTTGAACTGGGTGCAGTCCGCCCGCTGTCCTGGCGTGACGAGCAAGGGCAACGGGCGGCAGTGGCCGTCAGCACTCAGGTGGAGCTTGGTGGTGAACCCGCCGCGCGAGCGGCCCAGACCCTCGCCTCCAGCACCACCTCCATCAGGCGGGCGTGAAGGCTCTGCCACGGCGTTTCGCCCTGGTGTTCTGGCTGCTAGGCCCCCTTTGAAGGGAAGGGCGGCGGCGGGTCGGTGCAGGCGCCTGCCGCATGATGGTGGGCGCGGACGATGGTGGAGTCGACGGAGATGTCCCAGTCGATCTCTCCGGCTGCGTCAGCCTCGGCTTGGACCTGCTGTAACAGGCGTTACCAGGTTCCGTCTGCGGACCACAGCCGGTGTCGTTCGTAGACGGTCTTCCATGGGCCGAACCGTTCAGGCAGGCCACGCCACTGAACGCCGGTCCGCACTCGATGCAGAATCCCGTCGATCACCTGCCGGTGGTCTCGCCACCTGCCACAACGCCTGTTGCTGATCGGCAGGAACGGCCGAAGCCGTTCCCACTCGATATCTGTCAGATCACCCCGCCCCATGTCCACATCAACGACCCGGACAAGGAGCAGTCACATAACCGCTCGGACAAGTCCTAGCTCAGGGGCCGACGTACTCGTACACGCCCCCGTGAGGGTGTCGCAGCACCGCTCGGTGACCGTTGAGGGTGGGCTGCGCAGGCATTAACACCGTGGCGCCGGCGGCGACCGCTTCGTCGACGGCTGCGGCCAGATCTGCGACCGTCAGGGTGGTGCTCACCCCGGCGACCCTCTGCACTGCCTCGTCCGGACCGCAGAACAGCAGGAAGGGCCCGACACTCGCCAGATGCACACCGGCGAAGGCGAAGCGGTCGGCCGTGCGGCCCGTCAGTCGCTCGTAAAAGGGGATGGCCGCGTCCAGGTCGTCAACGCGCTGTTCGTGCGATCACCGAGTCGATCTTCATCGGCATGCTGGAACTCCTCGTCTGCGTTGGGGGCTTCGTCCAACACTGTCAGGCTTGTCGCCATCATCGTTTCGACCCGGTGTGGCAGACCCGGCCCAGGGCCGCGCCTGCCACACCGGGTCTACGAACGGTCAGCCGTCGTCACGGCCTGCGCGGCTGCGCTCGCGCAGCGAGATGCGGTTGCCGTCCGGGTCCACCGTCTCGATGCGGACGCCGAAGCCGTAGTCCACTGGCTCCGGCTCGTCGAAGGTCACACCCCGGTCGCGGAACACCTTGAAGTCCGCGCGCAGGTCGTCCGACTCGAGGATGACCGGGCCGGGCGTTGCGCCTGGCTCGGCCGGCTGGCCCGCGGCCGGGGCGTGCGCCCACAGGAGGATCTCGACGGGACTGCCGGGGACGCCCACGGTGAGGAAACGCCCGCCAGGGTTCGGGAAGTCGATGCGCTTCTCCAGGCCCAGCTGCTCGGTGTAGAACCGCAGCGCGCGGTCCTGGTCGGTGACGTACAGCGTCACGTACATGACGTTGGTCAGCATGGAGTGGTCCTTCCATCTGTCGGTCTCTTTCATCTCCCTGACGGTCCTCGGCAGGAGAAGGTGACGGATGGACGGAGGAAATCTGCCGACCGACGGCTTCGATGCTTACTGCTGGGGTCGCAGGCCGAGGCCGATGACGCCATCCAATAAGCCTCACGGCGCTCCACCTGGGCGGCGTTCCTTGAGACCATCACCTCCGCCGCCCTGGTCATCTGGCTTCGCACGTGATCGGCCGGACAGCTCCTAGTGTCCCGGCAGGCAACGTTCGCCCCGTCGCGACGTCTCCCCGACCGCGCATGGCCGGACCGTGACAGGTCCGGCCCGCACACGCGGGGCGTGCGGGCCGGAGTCACCGTGAGGAAGCACCCCGTCGCCCAGGTCGCGGGCGTGCCTTCGCCACAGTTGGGATGGCCAGCGGCAGTTGTCGAGGCAGCCGGTAGGCGCATCACCGCGATGGGAACGGCGCCGGGATCGGTATCGATTATCCGTCAGCCAGTTCGTGCTGCGGCTTGCTCAGCGAAGGATCGCGCCAGCTCACCAGCCCGCGCTGGGTCCCTGTCGAGTGCCTTGCTGTTCAGCAGTTCCAGGAGCGTGAAGAAGGCGTCGTCGGTCTGCACCCTCACGTCCAGCAGCAAGGCGAGTTCCCCGGGCCTGTCGAACGGCACCCGACGGGCTTGCTGTTCCAGGCTCGCGTTTTTGCCCTTCGGCGAGCGGGAGTCAGCACGGGGCTCGGGGATTGAGTCTGCTGGTGCCGGACTCTGCGACGGCTCCCCGTCCCGCCTTGGCGACTCGTCCTGGCTGTTGGTTGACGAGTCCTCTTCCGTGGAGCCGGTGATTACGCCGTAATCACCGGCAGGCCGGCCCGGGGTGTCTTCCTCGCGGGCAGGAGTTGTCTTGTGTGTCGCATGGCGCTTTGATGTGCGCGCCGCCTCTTCCTTTGCCGCGCGCTCCGCCTTGAGCTCTTCCAGGGCGGTTTCCTGCTGTTCTACGGGCTTGTTGCCGACCGCGCGCAGCAGATCGATGGGGTCCTCACCGATGCGGGCCTGGAGTTCAGGACTCAGGTTGAGTAGAGCGAGGCGCTGGGAGATCCAGCCCTGGGAGCGGTGGAGGCGTTTGGCGAGGGCTCGCTGGCTGCCGTGAATTTCCAGGAGGCGCTGCAGAGCGCGGGCTTCGTCGAGTTCTTCGAGGTCTTGCCGGTGGACGTTGGCGACGAGGGCGGATTCGAGGAGTTCTTCGGGGGTGGAGCCCTGGTCGTCGCTGACCATGACCTTGAGCGTGTCGAGGCCGGCCTCACGGGCAGCGGCGAGGCGGCTGCTGCCGTCCACGACGACGTGGGTGGTGTCCGGCTCGAGGTCGGCTTCGCGTTCCGGGTTGGCCTGGATGTAGGCGTCGCGGTTCATGACCGTGATGGCCTGCTTCTGGCCGTGGGTCTTCAGACTGCCCGCGAGGTCGGTGAGGTCGCCGAGGTCGGACCGGGGGTTGTCCGGGTTGAGGCTGATCCGATGGACGGGGAGTTCTGCGGGCGGGGCGATGCCCTCCGTGGGGACGCCCGTGGCGGCAGCGACGGCCTGGCGGCGTGCGCTGACCGGGCGCACTCCCCCGCCGAACCGGCCGGAGCCCAGCTGGTCGGCCTTGCTCACGAGACCTCCCTTGCCAGGGCACGCATGCCGACGGCCTGCTGTGACTTGGGCGCGTAGGACAGCAGGGGTTTCTTCACGCGGACTGCTTCCTTCTGTTCCTTGAGGTCTCCGATGAGTCCCACAACCCTTGGATCCTTTATGTCCACCCACCCCTGGAGGGAGGAGGTTGCGATGTATCCGCGTCGGGAGTCGTAGAGGTTGACGACGATGCCGAGGTAGTCGATGTCGACTTGGAGGTCGCCGCGCAGGTCGTCGATCTGGGTGGTGAGCAGTTCGTAGGCATCGGCGGAGCTGTCCTCGGCTTGGACGACGATGAGGGCCCCGGACTGTCCGGGCTTCTCGCCGTCGCGACGCCGGCCGTAGTAGGCGGCGGCGTCCATGCTGAGGCCCAGGCTGGGTGGGCAGTCGACGATGATTACGTCGTAATCAGCTTCGAGTGGGGCAAGGGCCCTCTCGAGCGCGGCTTCCCGAGCCCGTACGGCGGACAGGCGTACGTCGAGCAGGAAGGCGTCGTTGCAGGCGGGCAGGAGGTGGAGGCGGCCGCCGAAGGTGTCGTCGTCGACGGAGACGATGAGGTCGCGCAGGTCGCCCTTGGGGTCGCCAGCCATGTGGTTGGTGAGGCTGTCGCCGTTCAACGGCAGCGGGCTGCCGCCCAGCTGGTTGGTGAGGTGGCACTGCGGGTCGAAGTCGACGAGGAGCACCCGTAGCCCGAGGCCGGGCAGGTTCTCGATGTCGAGCGGGTCGGCTCCCGCTTCAGGTTCGTCGTTGTGCGTCTCGCTCGCGCGCAGCGCCTTGGTGAGGGCTTTGGCGACGCGTACGGGGTGCAGCCTGTTGGGGTCTTCGGCCAGCGCCTCGCCAAGTCCGGCGGTAATAGCGGTCTTGCCGACTCCGCCCTTCTGGTTGCAGACGACGATTCGGCGGGTGATCGCGGGTCGCTCGATGTCCGGGGCGGGGTTGGCGTCGAGCCACAACTGGACGGACTGGGCCAGGCCCTGGATCAGGGAGACACGCCGGTCGGTTGCGATCTGCCGGAACTCTTCCCACTGCCCGGGGGGCAGGAAGGTGGAGAAGGAGTCGGCGCCGGCGGTGTCGACGGTATCGGGGGTGGAGGCGAGGCTGCACCAGTCGGTGATGCCTTGTTCGACTGCGGCCTGGATCTCGATGCCGTGCTGGGCGGCTCTGACTTTGAGGTTCTGCCGGAGCCATCCCGGCAGCTTGGAGACGACCTTCTCGCGGTCGCTGGAGGTGGCTGGCGAACTCATGAAGGACACCATACTAACGTCGTAGATCATCTACATCACTGACACGTTAGTTAGACCAACTTGATGAGCCGCAAGCACTCCCCCGGCTGATTACGCCGTAATCACTCGACCGAGAAACTGAGCAAGTAGCAGCGCAGGCCAGCAGTCGGCGCAGCAGTGTGACGCCCGGCTGGGCGAGGTGCGCGACTCACCGGGCGAGAGCTGAACCACGCACAGGCCCGTACTCCCCCAGGCGGTTCACACGGCGCGCAGCGTTTGCCGCAACCGGGTGCTGCGGCTCACGGCATCCCGCGTCACGGTCCCGCCTTAGCCCGCGCGGCAGTGCCGGTGGCCATGGCGGGCGCGTCGCGTGGGTGCAAAAAGAAAGACGGGGACTGCGCACCGGGCACGGTCGCCGACGTCAGATCCGACACCAACGTCCGCCCGACTCGCAGCCGCAGGGAGAGGTCCGGAGTGCGGGCTCAGTGGAAGAACGCTTACACGTCACTACTCGCGGTACGCGATGTACTCGTCTCCCTGTACGCAGAGGCGTGATCCGTGATCCTTTGCGCATGCTGGTTCCGATCGCCCATGACAAGGTCGAGCTGATCGAGGTTGTCCGCATCGTCCATCCAATAAGGCACCTCAGCGCGGACGACTTGACCGGGGGCTACGGCCTGGCCGCCGGATCATGTGACCGGTCGGCGCTGTCTCGTTGGGGGCGGGGCCTTGTCGATGTCGACCCATCACGCAGGGGCTGCGCCGACGCAGAACTCGTTGCCCTCCGGGTCGGCCATCACGACATGGTGCCCGTCGACTCACAACGGCAGTGCCCGCTCCCCGACCGTTGCGGGCTTCAGATCGCGCGGCGACGGAGCACCTGTCAGTGGTGCCTTGCATGATCAGGCACATGACTCATGGATCTCCCGAAGTTCTGCGCTCCCTCGCTTCCCAGCACCTGCCGACCGACGTTGCCGAGCAGTGGTTGGAGCTGTTGCGACCGTCTGTACAACTCGGTGCAGCTACGGGCTCGGACAGCGTGGCCGGTCATCTCGGCGGTCGGCCGAAGCTTGCGACTGGTGTGGACTGGCCCGTGTGGGAGGGACACGGGCCCCTCTCGTTCATTGCGTCGATCGACTGCGCTGCGCTTCCCTCCCAGACACTGGATATCGACCTGCCAAAGTCGGGGACTCTGTTGTTCTTCTACTTCGACGGTCAGGTCGACGGGGGCGAGGCTCTTGTGCTGGTAGAGGACCGGGACAGCTGGGCCGGCGCTCGCGTGCTCTACGTACCGGAAGACGCAGATGTGCCGGATCGGGAAACGCCGGGGGAGCTCCAGCCGTATCCGCTGGTGCCGCTGACAGCGCGGGTGGAGATGACTGCGGGCGAGCCCTGGCATCCGCGTATCCGGGAAGTCTTCGCACCGGGTGCTCCGCTCGGGCAGCGCTACGACCATCCCGTATGCACTCAGGAGTTCCTCGACGCGCTGTGGGAGTTCGACGACACAGTGGGCCATCAGGTCGGCGGCTATGCGCACCCGGTTCAGAACCCGGTGGAGATAGAGATCGCAGAAGCTGTGCTGGAAGGGAAGGTGTCCTGGGAGGATCCCCAGCTGTCGGACGAGACGGGGAGCTGGGTGCTGCTGGCGCAGTTCGACAGTGAGGATGCCGCGGGCATGATGTGGGGTGACTGCGGTGCGTTGTACTGGCTGATCCGTCCGAAAGACCTGACCGATCGGCGCTTTGACCGGGCGATGTTCACCTGGCAATGCAGCTGACGTCCACAGCACCACCTCCTGAGTGTTCGGCAGCCGTCCTCCTGGACCTCGTCAGGCACGACGTCGGGTCGACCGTCAATCGTTGATGCGCCGTGGGCAGGGGCTAACAGCAGCCGCCGTGCAGGCTCATTGGTCGTACCATATTTAGTGGGGCTCTTCGCTCCCCCGGTTGATTACGGCGTAATCACCTCACCCGCGGCAAGGCATCCACCGGGAGTGATTACGACGTAATCACTCTCCCGGCCAAGGACTGCCCTTCCGACGGCGACAGCCTCACCTCCGAGCGCGCTCTGAGTACGCGGGCGTCGGTGCATGGGAAGGGTGCAGCCGGTGGTGGGGCTCATCCCAGTACTCCGGCTGCGCCCTGCTTTACTGAGCCTCAACCCGGGATCGCATTGGTGCTTCCGACGGGCAGCGAGGAGAACGATCAAACCTTGCAGGCCTTGAGGCCGTCGAACGCGGAGATCGGGTAGGGCGGATAGAAGGTGCGCTCCTGGCCAGGCGTGTACTTCTTGCATGAGCTGTCGGGCCCGTACGACCAGATGGCCTTGCGGCCCACCGTGACCGAGCAGGTGCTCCACGTCGGGGCGGGCTTGCCGATGCCTTGGTAGGTATGCCTGACACAGTCCCAAGCGGCGGCTGCGGGCGACGCTGTGGCCATCCCAAGGCCCACACTGGACATCAGGATGGTTCCGACGGAGAGTGCCGCGCGGGTCCGCATCGAACGGGTCTTCCTCATGTTCTTGTTCCCTCAGTGTCGACTCGCAGTGCATGACTGGGGCCGACGATCTCAGGAGCGGGAAACGTACGGAACCTGAAGAGTTATAGGGCGCGATCGTGGAGCGAGGGCAAAAGGCAGTCCCAGGTGATCGAGTCGATCTCGGCGAGCTTCGGAGGTACGTACGGCACCGGGGGAGTCTCGACGGGGGAGGCTTCACCCGACTCGCTACCGTCGGCCTTCGCCACCTCGGCGCGAACCCGGCAGGCCGTCGTCGCCCCAGGGCTGATGCGTTCTCACTTGGCGAGACACCGCGCGACTCAGCTAGCAGCCGCTGCGGACTCCTTGCCATGCCTCCTGGCCCGGGCATGCTGCAACTTGCGCGTGAAGCGGTGCATGTGAGGGTCGAGGAGGTCGTCCGGCTCCTCGAGCACCTGCTCGTCGGTCAGCCACCGGATTGCGTTGAACTCGCTGTGGTCATAGGAGGTGATGGTGTGGGCACCCGCATTGAGGAGATACCAAAGCGAGACGTCGGTGTGCGCGCGCTGCCCCTGGGTTCGGGTGACGGTGAGGAAGAGTGGCTGCTCGCCGGTGATCGGTGATGCCACGGCTTCGATGCCCAGTTCCTCGCGGCATTCGCGGACCACTGCGGCCCAAGGGTCCTCGCCCGGCTCAACGTGTCCTCCGGCCGGCAGCCACAGGCCCGCCTTGCGGTGGGCCACGAGCAGCAGCTGCCCACGCGTGTCGTCGAGGACGACGAAGTAGCTCACCAAGTGCTTCGCCGGAACGTCCGGCTTGCGCACTCGGTAGAGCGGGGCTCCGCTGGCGATCCACTGCCTGGTGGCATCCAGATGAGTGCGCTCCAGGTAGTCCCAGGGTTCGATCGCACCGACCAGCGACAGAAGATGGCCACGCGGCTGATCGTCGGGGGCGATAAGCAAGTGGTCAGTTGAGGTCACTTGCGCATGCTGGCAGAGGCCACTGACAATCACCCTCAAGCTCCGGCTCGTGAACCGGCAGCAATCGGCGTGCTCAGGTGAAGGTTCTGCCGCGTGCCAATAGCAGGTGCGTCTCCCGTGCCGCGTGCCGCGTGCCGCGTGCCGCGTGCCGCGTGCCAACAGCATGGTGCGTCTCCCGCCTGATCGCTACCGGAGCCGTCTATAACTACTCGCGTCGCCATGCTGCGCTCGCCTCCGTCTCCAGGGCTTGGTGGGCTGGGGCGTCCGGGGCCACGGGCCTATGCGCGGCGATGCTCGCCGTCATGCCCAACTCCTGCAGGGCCTTCTTCAGTTCTCCCCTGAGTCTCCGATGAGCGGTTCAAGCCCTGTGCGGCCCAACTGACGTGGCGCGCCCGGCGATCAATACAGGCGTGTTACCGCGCACCCTGGCGGGCCTTGTGCATCGGCCGGGCGTGATTACGCCGTAATCACTCGTAGGACAAGCCAAGCAAGGAGCAGCGCGGGGGAGGACCAGTCGGTAGGCCGACCACCGCTTCTGTGGTCAGCCGGCCAGTGGCTGTCATCCGGTCTTCCTGCGCGGAGTCGATCCTGCTGCCCCGAACCAGCGCTCCGTCGACCAGGCCGGGCCTGTCTCGCGCGGCCAGGACGGGGGCTTCGAGCATGTCGGCGACGTGTTCCAGGTAGGTGACCAGTGTGTCCGGCTCGTCGGTGGAGCCTTCGTTGTAGCGGACCAGCGGCCCAGGTAACCGGTCGTCGCGTCCAGGTACTGGCCCGAGGTCCGGTCAGCCACGCTGTAGGAGACAACTGGGATCCGCGGTGATGGCGGTGGGGCCCACTCCGGCGCGGAGAGTAGCGTGGGAGTCGGGGCATTTGTGCCGGAGCCAGTGGGTGATGCGCTGCCGGACGTCGACAACTTCCCGTGCGATGGCCGCCGCCTCGACAGCGGGATCGGCAGACTCGTGTCGGCCCTGATCCTGACCCTGACCCTGATCCGAGGCCTGGGCCTGGTCCTGGCCCTGGGCCTGGGCCTCTGCCGGGAATGCGGCGGCGCGTGCCGGGCCTACGTACCGCATCTCGATCCGGTCAGGTTCGCGGATGTATCCGATGGCCAGAGCGGGGCAGTCCTCCGAACGGGTCACCGTCGACCGTCGCGGTGAGGTTGCCGGGCGATCCGAAGGCTCGCCCATGTCCGCTTCGTCGGCTAGTGCTGTGACCGCATAGGTTCGCCGGGTTGTCATGCTGCTTCGGTGATGGGGTGTCCTCCCCAGCGGACGCCTTTCTCACTGCGGATTCGGGCCCGCTCGCGTCTCTGGGCGGCCGGTACCGCTGGGTGGCGGGCGTTGGCGTTGCGCCAGCGCAGGTATCGGTGCAGCTCACGGGTCTGGACAGTGTGGTTGGGGTGCTCGGAGTTGGCGAGGGTGAACTGCCGCAGCGGCCCGAAGTGGGCCTCGATGGGGTTGGCCCAGGAGGCGTTGGTCGGGGTGAAGCAGAGCTTGACCTTGTTCTTCTTTGCCCAGCAGCGGATCTTGTCGCCGGTGTGGGCGGAGAGGTTGTCCAGTATCACGTAGATTGGGGCGCCGTCGGGGCGGGCGGCACGGATCGACTTCAGGGCCGCCCAGCTGTTGACGGTGCCTTTGCGGCGGTGGTTGACACCCCAGAGGGTGTCGTCGCCGATCGAATAGCAGCCGTGGAAGTAGGTCACGCCGTGGGTGCGGTGGTAGGTCGCCGACACCCGGCCCGGGCGGCTGCGCTCGGCCCAGCAGGACCCTGCCGTGGGGCGGATGCCCAGCGGGCCGAACTCATCGAAGGCAAAGACGCGGTCAGGGCAGTGCTCGATGACGTGCTCGATCCGGTCGAGCTTGGCGTCCCGCTCGGGATCGGTGGACTCCTTCCAGGTCTTGGTGCGCTGGAAGGTCACCCCGCGGCGGGCGAGCAGGCACCGCAGCGCCTCGCGGCCGATGCGGATCGTGCGGCCGTGGACGCGGCGCAGGTAGGCGGAGAGTTTGCGCAGTGACCAGCGAGTGAAGGGCTGGCCGAGCTTGCGCGGGCGGGTGGTGGCCGTCTGGATGACGAAGTCCTCGTCGTCACGACTGAGCAGGCGGGGACGGCCTCCCGCCCACTGAGGGTCCAGACAGGCCAGCCCGATCTCGTTGAAGCGGTGGATCACGTCCCGGACGGTGTCCTCGTCGGCCTGCACAAGTTGGGCGATCACCGGTACCCGGTTCCCGCCAGCCGAAGCCAAAATCATCATCGCCCGCCGGTAGCGCACCGAACTGGTGCTGCCTCGGCGCACGATCTGCTGCAGCCGTTGTCCCTCCTGGTCGGTCAGCCTGCGGACCTTCACCGGCTCTGCCACCGCGTCTCCATGCGCCCGATCGGATGTGTCCCTCTATCCAATCGGGCCCTGAAGGAGGCCGGGAAGCCGACGCTCAGGCCGCCGCGACCGCTTCGATCTCCAGCAACCAAGCCTCGTCGTAGATGCCGGTGATGATGATGGTCAGGGCGGGAGCATGGTCTCCCAGGACTTCATGGCGGATCTGTGCGTTGGCCTCCCGGTAGCGCCGGTCGGACAGGAACACGGTGACCTTCGCCAAATTACGCACAGTCATGTCCGCTGCTTCCAGCACGGACAGTACGTTGCGCCAGGCCAGGCGGCACTGGCCGTCGAAGTCATCCGGGACGTGACCATCGTTGTCCTCCGGGATCTGGCCGCTGATGAACAGCAGCCGTGTGGCGTCGGTGACCAAAGCGCCCTGGCCGTAGGACCGTTGCTGTGGATCGATCGTGGTGATCTGCACGGCAGGCACGATAGGCGGGTTGGTTGTACGGGGCGAACGGGTTTCCACACGGCCCGCCCCAACGCAACCAAAGGTTCGATGCTCAACCGGATCTGCAACCCGGTAAACCTTCCTGGTCACAGCACTAGTGCCGCTTCAGGCAACGTTCGCCCTGTCGACGACGACGCGTAGGCGCCGGTCGTCGCCGTGGCGGATTCGCCACAGCCGGCCGGGCGCGTGCCAACGGAGCTGGAGCGACGTCTCGCAGTGGTCAGCCTTGAGGCTCCTGCGGTTTGACCTCGACCTCGCGCAGGCTCTGCTCTTTGAGCTCGGTGCGCGCCTCGGTGCGGTGTCCACGGGCGATGTAGTCGCGCACGACTGCTTCGACGGCGTCCTGGGGCGAGCCGACCCCGGCCAGGACCATCACTTCCACTACCAGTTCGGCATCGAGACTGATGTTGACCTTGGCCACGAGCGGCCCCCCTTCGTCGGTCCGGGACTCTAACAGCCCAGTGACTCGTTCCCGCTGAGGTTCAATGGCACAAGACAACAACAGGGCGAACGTTGCTTGATACGGCACAAGCTGGCCAGCCAGAACCTTCAGTGCGTAGGGAACGCCGGCCCCCAACTGGGTGGAGGTATCGCGTACATGCGAGGGGAAACCGACGTTCAGGGCCTGACTCTCCTTGCTGGTCGGGGGGATGGGCGGTGTCCCTCCCACACTAGGGTCGCCTGAGCCCACCCGACGGGTGGTGCGGGCGTTGATGGGGGAGACAAGCGCACCGGGGCTGCCAGGCCCAAAGGCCAGGGGCCGCCCGGGCGTCAGAGGGCGGGGGAGTGGGAGTTGCCCATGTCGGCTCACCGGCTGGGTGGTGCTCGTCGTGGGCGGCGAAGTGGTGCTGCTGGAGCTGGGCGGTTGGCCGTGTGGCCGCTCATGCCCGCTCGATTGCGCGGCGCTGGTGGTTCTCGTCCGTCGGCTTCATCGGGCGGGGTTGCTGTTCGCGGATCGACTGCGGCCAGAGGAGGGCAGGCGGCCACCGGCCCGACGGGGGACCAGGTGGCCGTGTGGTGGAACACCGTCTGGGTCGCGTCTGGGTCACGAGGTGAGGTAGAGGCCCCACGCCCAGCAGTCAGGGCGGTTGCTGGGACAGGTGTGTAGTTTTGCTGGCTGTTCGATTGCGGGCGTAAGGAGAGACTTCGGTGGACGTGGTGCGCGTCATGGAGGCGCTGGCCGGGCAGGGGGTCACCGTGTCGTTCAAGGCTGATGCCGAGCGCATGCGCGAGGGCGTGAAGCCGTGGACGTTCGTGGCGAGCGGAGCTCCGTTCCGCGAAGATCTCCTGGTTCGCACGGACGCCGTTTCCGTCGAGGCCTGCCTGGATGTCTGCTTGCCCCGACTGCGTGAATTTGGCCTGGTCATCCCGGAGTAAGAGGGCGAGGCCTTATGCGGCGGCGGTTCGCCTCAAGCCCTCCCGGCGGGGACGGGAAGACCTGTGCTTCCTCGTAGCGCTCGCCGTTTTGCAGGCAGTGGTAGAGCTAGTGCTGTGACCGCATAGGTTCGCCGGGTTGGCGGTTGGAACGGTTGGATGGGCGGTGACGTCGCTTCCCGACCGCTGGGGGTGGGTGTGGTGGCCGAGCCTGTGCGGGTGCGCCGACTGACCGATCAGGAAGGGCAGAAGCTGCGGCAGATTGTGCGCCGGGGCAGTACCGGTGCGCTATCGCCGGGCGATGATGGTGCTGGCGTCTGTCGGCGGGAACCGCCCACACCGGTCAGGACATCCGCCGCTGGGCGAAGGAGAACGAGTTCGAGCTGTGCTTCACCCCGACCTATGCCTCCTGGGCCAACCCGATCGAGGCGCACTTCGGCCCGCTGCGGCAGTTCACCCTGGCCAACTCCCACCACCGCAGCCATCCCGCGCAGACCCGAGCCCTGCACCGCTACTGCGCTGGCGGAACGCCAACGCCCGCCACCCCGACGTCCTCACCGCCCAGCGCAAGGAACGCGCCCGCATCCGCAGCGAGAAGAACATCCGCTGGGGCGGCAGACCACAACAGACAGCGGCCTGAACACAGAACTGGTAAACCGTCCGGCCACAACCTACGGCCGGTGTACGGAGACGACCTCGTACGGTACGAGGTCGAGCGTCGCGATCTTCAGTACTTGCTCCATACACGCCCGCACGTCGGCGTCTTCGCGCGCGGCCGCCAGATCCGCTTGCGAGCGCCACTGGTTGTAGTTGGCCACTCGAGTGCCCTCAAGACCCCGGTGAATATTGGCCTGCACATAGCCAGGCTGCTTCGGCATGACCTCCCGCGCCATGTACTGGAGCAGCTCGATGAGACGTTGCTGATTCTCTGGCGCGACGGTGAAGACATTGATGTAAGTGACCAGGTCGCCACCCGTACTGATCTCAGTCATGCTCAATATCTCCTCGCAGGCCCGGTGAGACATGGTGTCTGTCACAGGAAGCAACAAGGATCGGCACCGCGTTTCTTCCAGGTCATGGCACTGCGCAACACGCCTGCCTGAACAAGGAAGTTCGGCACCCATGACCTTCCGCATACCAAGCTTGGGGAGCACCGGCCGAGCCTCTGTGCGCTGCGACGGTGGCCCGTCCTGGTTCTGGGAGGATCTGCAGGTGAGGGGCTGCCGAGCTTACGCAAGCGAGTCGCGGCCACCTGGGCAACGAAGTCCCGTGGTTACGACTGTGCAGGCGGGGACGGTCTCCCGCCCTCAGAAGGTCCAGGCAGGCCAGGCCGATTTCATCCGAGCGCCCTGCAGACCGGGAAGCAAACACCAACGCGGTGAACCAATCCGGTCACAGCACTAGCCGACCATGCGGTCGAACAGGTTACGAGGGGGGAGGCGTGCCAGTCGCCGTGCTTGTCGCGTCCTTGGCGGTAGTGGCTCTTGGCCCCGGGTGACGCGGCGCGGTGATGCGCTCCTCTTGGTGATTACGTCGTAATCACTGCTGTGCTCTGCGGCTCGTCGCCCCCCCAACAGAGCTCCCGGCATCTCTGAGCCACCGGTGATTACGCCGTAATCACCCCACACGCCAGCAGCAGACGTAAGGCGTCTGGTCCGCCCTCACCAGCGAGTCCCGCCTCTCACCCTTCGCCGTCGAGAGCCTCGGCGGCATCTGCCTGTTCATTTTGCGTCTGCCGGTGGGGCGCCGGGGCGGCCGGACTCGGGGTCGACGGCCGCCCCGGGCCATCACTGGGCGATGGTGTTCGCGTCAGCCGTGTCAGCCTTCGCCGACTGGGCGGCGCTGGCTGCGACTTCGGCGTGCGCTGCTGGACGTACTCGGTGGCCGCGCCATCGGCCAGAAGCGTTTTGATCAGGTCGGCCTGGCAGGCCATGCCGGCGAAGAGCCCTTGTGGAAGCGGCAGGAGTCCTGGGCTTCGGCGCAGGCCTCGCGGTCCTCCCGGGACTGGTCGTCGTACCGCGGTTTCCGGACCGGGGAGCTCCGGCGTCGCCGGGCGGGTGGGAGCGGGGGAGAGGGAGCTGCGGGTGAACAGGTCCTCGCGCCAGGTGGGCGGCAGGCCGGTGAGGAAGTCGATCAGGGCGGCCGCGATGGTCGGGTAGTGGTCGTACAGCGATGCCCAGATCCGTTTGGCCTCGGTGGTCGGGTCGAACTGCGGGGGCAGTTCGGAGGCTTCGCGGGCGTAGGCGCGGATGTTCTCGCGGCGTTCCTCTCAGTGGCTGGTACGGCACCGTCGCGTGTTCCTTCGTGGCGAGGACCGCGCGGCCGGTGTGCTTGCCGTCGTGCATGGCGGCGTCGGCGGCCCGCTGCAGTGCGTTCAGGTCGGCGGTGCCGATGCGGTCCGGGGTGGCGGCGCCGATCGAGGCGGCGGCGTCGACCAGGCGGCTGTCGCCGATGTCGACGGGTTGGGCGAGCGGGGTGGCGGGCTGGTCCAGGCGCAGGCGGCGCCGCGCGGGGCCGATCCGCACGGCGAGAGCGAACTCTTCTCTGAACAATGGCGCTTCGGAAGTGGACGTGCACTTCCACTGGTAGCCCCTGGTCCCGGGACGGGTCCCGGTGCGTGCCAGTACATTCACCCTATTCCCCGCGGTCGCCTGCCTTCGAGCGGAATGCGCACGGGCTGATTGCGAGGACCGGAGTGCCAATGGTGTGAAGGTTGACGTGCGTGTCCAGCAAGTCCCTAGGCTGCCGATCGTGAAGAAGACCAGGGCGTTCAGAGTCGCTGCGGCGCAGACCTGGGCTGAGCTGGCCCGTAGGGGTGTGACCATCGAGTCGGCGACGCTGGAGGATGCCGTCGAGCAGGAAATCCGCCACGTGGCTGACCGCCTGGGAATCCAAGTCCGGACGGCATGGAAACATTTCGACGCGGCCGGGGTGGCCGACCGCCTATCCCCCCGTCGGCCAGCGCCTACTCCGGGGGAGTACCCGTTGCGCCATGGGCCCGGAGAGGGCGCGGGAGCCGCCACAGAGCGGCTGAGGGCACGGGGACGTCGCGGTCGCATGGTGACGTTCACTGGCGTGGTCGCGATGGCGTTTTTGATACTCGCCGTCCTGATTGGCCTCATCGGGGCAGCGAACGAGCCCGATCGTTCACCCTACGCGGTGGCCTTCGATGACTCCGTGGATTGCGACAATCCACCTGACCTCATCCTCAGCATTGACACTGGCGGGCCCATGGTCTGCGTCGTCAACCCCGTGACCGTCTACGTCGAGGAGTCTGATTTCGGGGTGTTCACTGAGGACGAGGTCGATGACGTCACCGCGACGTCGAAATGGCTCGCCCAGGACGGTCACTTGAGTGCTGAGGACAAGCGGGAGATTGAGAGAAAGGCCGAGGCCATCGGTGCGCGCCATGGTTACCAGCCCTCGAAGCCACGAGATACTTCGACCGGCATACTTGTCATCGTCTGTCTCATCAGCGCAGCGATCTCCGGGCTTCTGTGCTTTCTCTGGGATCTTGAATACACAGGTGTGCCCAGCTGGCGCCTCGGAAAGCCGAGTTGATTGTGTCGGTCCTTCCGGTCGGGGAGTTCAGCCCCCGCATTGCCCGACGCGCTGCGGGCTGCCCGCCCCTGGTCCCTCGCCGATGACGTAGGCCGCCGCGAGGATCGCGCCCAGGGGGTAGCCGCCGGGACTTCGCGCACCAGGAAGACCAGGGCCAACGGGGCCATGGCTACCGGCATGCGGGCGCCGACGGCCAGGCGATGCGACGCCGAGGGCCAGGCCGGCAACCGCGGCCGGACCGCGAGCCCGACAGCCAGGTGAGCGCGGGCGCGGTCGGGGAGCAGGCGCATCCCGAGGACAGGGTGGAGGGGGGAGGAGGAGCGCGATGTAGGTCTCCGCGGCTTCCTGCGTAGGTCAGCGCGCACCTCAAGGCTCGTCCCTGGAGTCTCGTCTGGTCGCTGGCCGTTCAGTCGTTGGTCCGTGCTCCGTGGCCCGTCCAGCGACCCGAGCGACTGAAGCGACCGAGCCCCGGGGAACTCCCAACAGCCCCCGGCTGGTGGGGGAGCTTCGGCCCCCTCAGGTTGACTGGTGCTGACGATCGCCTCGCCACAGTGACGGACGCCGTGTTGAGGACGCGCAGCCGGACGGCCTGCCAGCGACGTCGTTGAGTCGCTTCGGTCGCTGATAGGGGATGGCAGATGTCTGCTGAGCTGTCCCGCTGTTCCTTGGCGGTGCCCTGATGGCGTCCTCGGTCGCGGGCCTGTGCCTGCTTCCGGCAGGCTGGGGCACGGACGACACGGGCGGCGAGAACCGGGGGAGCGCGCCGCTGTTGCGACTCCTGACCGGCGCCTGGCCGGTGTATGTCATGGGCGCGGCCAGTCTGGCCCTGCTCGGTCTGGCTGAACTCGCGCTGAGAAGGTTGAGTTGCTACTCGGTGGTGATGCCGGTGATCACGAGGAACTGGTCGCTGGGCAGGTCCATCATTTGGCTAATCCGTGTCCGGCCGCCAGAAACCCTTCGCACCCTGGGCAGAGGAGCCGCCTAGAGTGCCGAGTTCCTCAGCCTGACCTCAGGAGGGCGAGTGTGGCGGTCCGTAGCCATGTCGCCGCTTCTTCCACTGACATGCGGGCCGCCCTGACTTCGTCGCCTGCCGCGTGGCCGAGAGCGGTGACTGCGGCCGCCAGCCAAGTGGCTGGCGGTGCGGGGGCGAACTCGCCTGACGCCTGGCCCTTCTCGATCATCCGGGCGAGCCGGGCTGCGACGGGCTCATGCCGGGCCAGGTCGGCATCGACGCCAGCGCGGGTACTTCCGACCTGGAGGAGCACCGGGTTACGTTCGAACAGCCGCCAGCCGATGTCCTGCAGCCGCAGTAGCGCGTCCAGGGCGGAACCACTCTTGTCTTCCGCCTCGTCCATCGCGGCCATGGCCTGGTCCGTGATCCGGTCGGCGACAGCGTCCAGCAGCGCGTCACGGGTCCCGAAGTGCGCGTACACGGTCTGGCGGGTGACGTCGGCCACGGCGGCGATGGCGGCCATGCCAGCGTCGGGTCGCTCAGCCAGCAGTCGGACCGCGGCGTCCAGCACTGCGGCCCTGCTGCGCTCAGCGTCGGCGCGACGGCGGGGCCGAACCCGCGGTGAGTCGCCTGGGGTCTCGAAAGCAGCCAACTCTTACACCCTTGTCAGATATGAACGCCTCACTATATCTTACAAGCGTGTAAGAGATCGTTGCGGGGGCGTAGCCCCGCACGCATGGCAGGAGCATGGTGAACCCTCTCCACACGAAGCCTCCCGAGCAGTTCATCGCCGACTTCTTCACGACCTTTACCAACGCCGTGGTCCATGGCTCGGAAGACGCCTCTGACCTGATGTCCAGGTACTACACCCGTGACGTCGTTCAAGTCGCCGACGGCGTACCACTCGACTGGGACCGCCTCGTCGCTCACCTCCGCCCGGTGCGCAAGAACCTGCGCGAATTCCGGTTCGAGGTGCACGAGGCGTTCACGGACGGAGCCCGAATCGCGACCCGCTTCACGATTCACGCCCGGATGCGCAAGGGCGGACCGGTTTCCACACGAGTCCACATGTTCGCGGAGTTCACCCCCGACGGCCTGTTGCGACGAGCTGAGCAGCTCACGCGAGCCGTCGCCCCCACCGAACCCCAGACGGGGGAGTGATCCGCATGCGCGTCCGACTCGTCCAGGGCCTCGCCCTGCTGTCCACCGGTGCCCTCGCCGGCGCATTCGGCTACGGAGCGGCCAACCTCGTCCCCACCTTCAACGCCGTACCCCTCGACATGAGGCTGTCCTTCCACACCCAGCTAATGCAGATGAACGGCATCACCATGCAAGGCACCATGGGCGCGTCGGCGCTCAGCGCCCTCGCGCTTGCCGCCATGACGCGGGGCACCTCACGGCGGCTGGCCGGAGGGGCGGGACTCCTTGCCCTGGCGTCCTTCCTGATCACCCGCCTCGGCAACGTCCCCATCAACGGCCGCATCAAGCAGTGGGCGGCTACCTCGGCACCCGCCGATCACGCCGAAATCCTGGCTCGCTGGGAGGCGTTCAACTACGCACGCACAGGCGCCGCATTCGCAGCCTTCGCGCTGCTGATCCTTCTCTCCCTGCGCGGCGTTGACGCCGCCAGTCGACAGGTGGCCGCCGCCCGTAGCGAGGCTTTCAGGCCCCTGAACAGACATGACCAGAAGGGCCCAGTCGGTGGGCCGTAGGGCTGCCAGGTGAGATGTTCGTGTGCGGGCTCGTGGAGTGTCGTTCCACCATGCGTTAAGGCGGTGGAAGTTCGCGGTGGCCGTGAGTTGGTGTTGCAGCCGGGCTTTGGCCAGACCGTGATAGTCGGTTCGTTTCATGGGGCGGTGGCGAGAAGGTTCCGGGATCCGAGGCCGTCCTCTGGTCGTTGCCTCGGAAGGACATCGTCGGCGCAGATCAAGCGTTTCAGCGCGGCCGAGTCCGACTTCAAAATCTCCTTCCGGGATGGTTCGTGGGCGCGGCTGACGACCTCGTCGTACGGCGCACAGAGGAGCGTGGCTCTTCTCAGTTCGAGGACGTCCAGCCAGGCTGGACAGGTCGGCGCGATCCGCGTACCGCCCGCCAACAGCCCCTAAGAGGCTGTACCGGGCCTTGAGGACCGCGGACTGCAGGGCAGGCACGGCGAAAGCGACAGCGTGCGCCCTGCAGAAGTCTTACGCGCCGAACGAGGCGACGGTTCTCCCACACCTCGTCCAGCACGTCCTTGGCGTAGCCGCGGACCGTGTCGCTACGCCGGATGAGGTGCTGGGTGATGTCCCGTACGCTGTTGACGACCTCGCTGATGTGGGCGTCGAGCTTGGTCAGCTGTTCCTTGACCTCGGTGATCTGCCTGGTGAGCGCGGCCGGCGAGCCGCGCAGGCCAACTGGAACTCGCGCAACTGCTTGTCGGAATCGTCCGCGCCGGGCCCCCGGTTGCCTGCCGGTGATCCGTTCCAGCAAGGCGTGCATGTCGATCGGTGTGGTGGCGGTGTGGCCCTCCTGGATGAGCTTCTTTTGAAGTTCTCTCCCGGCTCAGGCCGGGAGATTCCCGCCTGCCTTGCGGTGGCGGGCTTGGCGCCGCGGGGACGCCTGACGACTGCCCTCCCGGCAGCCGGGATGAGCGCGTGGCCCATCCGGTACAGATGCAGGATGTTGCGGGCGGCGTTGTGGGCGGCGTCGCCGGACCAGCCGCAGCCGGAGTTCTTGCACACGAACAGGGCCTGGGGCTCCCGGCTGCCCGGGGTGGTGAAGCCGCACATCGAGCAGCACCGGGAAGGCCGGGGGCCGGGACCTTTCCGCAAGCGTGGCGAGAAGACCTCCCGCCGCCTGCACCACGGTGCGCCGACTCGAACACCTCCTGGACGGCACCCTGACTGTGCGCGGCGTGCAGCGCCTCGCCTCGGCGATCTGCGCGGCCCATCTGCCGGCGAACGGCCAGGTCTCCTCCCCGGCCAAGGCCCGCGCCCGCGTCAGCGCAAGATCCCGAAGGGCGACAGCGAGCCATGGATGTCGGCCCGCAGGAACAGTTCGACCCAATACTCAACAGTGAGCGCGGGCGGGCCCAACCGGCAAGGAGCCCGCCGCTACGCCCGTACCGAGCTGTCGCCGGTCTTCTCGTCGAGGCCGCCGCTGCCCAGGGCGGGGTCGTGCGGCTTCCCGGTGGGCCGTGCGGTCCCGAGCGCGGCCCACGTGGCCGCGACGACGAGGCAACCGACGAGTGCGAAGGTCAGACCGTCGAAGCCGCCGTGGAAGGCGGTCTCGGCAAGGTAGGTGAGACCCGGCACGGTGGTCAGCAGGACCATGGCGAGCATGGGATCCGTGCGCTGGATGCCGAACTGCAGGAGGAAAAGCGGCACCGTGACGGCGGTCAGCCCGGTGATGAGCATGACGGGAAGCTCCGCGAGCCAGCGCGGTCCCGGTCCTCCCTCAACAGCCAGCAGTGCTCCGCCTGCCAGGTAGGTGAGGTGGAAGCGGTGTGCCGTGGTGCGTACCGGGTCGACGCCACGGCGGCCGAGCTCAGCGGAGATGACGGCGAGAGCGGAGGCGCCGAAGCCGGCGACGACCACCAGGATCAGGCCGAGGAGCAGACCGTTCCCCGATGTCGCACCGTCGCCGAGCGAGACCGCTACGGCTGCCCCCGGCACGATCAGGGCAGCGGAGGCCAACCACCCCTTGGCGGTGGCCCGGCGGCCGTACCCGGCGAGCCCGAGCAGTGCCACCGCGAGCGGCCCGACCGCCGCCTCCACGCCACTGGCCAGGGCGGACGGAATCCACGCCAGGGAGACGTAGAAGCCGAGGAACGTGACGGCGGTGACCACGTTCATGGCGAGGAGCAGTCCGGCGGCCGGCTGCTGCCTCTCTCCGCCGTCGATACGACGGCGGGCCAGATGGACGACGTTGAAGATCAGAGCCGCCAGGGCGAACCCGGAGCAGGTCAGGTAGAGGCTGCCGGAGGTGTCGTACCGGCCGGAGAGCCACCCGTAGGCGGCTGCCTGAAGCAGGACGGCACCGATGATGCACAGGACGGGCACGGTTCAGCTCCCGGTGTCGGGGTCCGCCAGCCGGAACATGCCGCCGGAGTCCTCGATGTCGTGGAGGGTGGCAAGACTGTGCTGGAGCAGTGCGGTGTCCTCGTGCACGAAGAAGGCGATACCGCAGGCGCCCGTGGTCAGATAGCGGTCCCGCACGGGTTCGCCGATGATCGGGAGCCTGGCGATGCTGTGGAAGCCTGGCAGTCGGCGCAGGGTGCGCAGTCCGTCCATGGCGAGCAGCAGTCCGTCCCGGTGAGGGCGCAGGAACACCTTGGCGACGGTACGGGCCGGGCCGTGCGGCAACTCGAAACGCTTGGCGAATTCCTCGGGGCGCAGGAAGCTTTCGGCAGTGAGGTGCTGGTGGCTGTAGCCGTAGCCGGCCTGGTAGGCATCGGGGGCCAGGCACGGCCCCATGACCCGGGAGTTCACCTCGACGAGGCGGGGGCCCTGGTCGGTGAGCATGACCTCGGTGTGGGCCGCCCCCTCCCTGATGCCCAGGGCGTCGAGGCAGCGCAGAACGTAGTCGACGAGTTCCTGTTCGGCTGCGGTGAAGCCGGAGCGGGAGATGATGTGGCGAAGCACGGGAGCACCGTCCACGTGGTCGATGCGCTCCGCGTAGACCTCGGCGAGCAGATGCCTGCCACCGGTGCTGACCGTGTTGACGATGTACTGGGTGCCTCGCAGGAACTCCTGCACCAGGTAACCGTCGTTGACCTCGCCCATGAGGTTGACCTGACCGGTGTGCGCACGGAACAGCTCCATGGCGCGCTCCCGGCTCTCCACGATCAGGCAGCCCTCGCTGCCGGCACTGTTGACCGGTTTCACGACCAGCGGGAAGGAGGCCCGGCCGTCCAGGGCCGCGGACAGTTCCTGTTCGCTGTGGACAAGCACGGTCCGGGCGTGAGGAAGACCTGCCGCCGCGAGAGCCTGGGCCATGGCGTGCTTGTCCCGTCGGGCCGCCCGCAGCCGGTGTTCGTGGTGTGGCAGGCCGAGTTCCTGGGACAGTTCGTCGGCCAGGGTGACTCCGTACTCGCTGGCGGCTATCACGGTGCGCACACCGTGCGCCGCCAGGTGCCGGACGGTCTCGGGCAGGGATGTGTGCCGGTAGGACGTGGCGTGCCGGGCCGCGAGGCTCTCCGCCACGGGCGACAGACCGTCGGTGTAGATGTGCAGGCATTCCGCACCCTCCTCCCAGAAGGCGTCGGCCAGCGCCGAGCCGCTGGAGACGGGGTTTACGAGTGCGATCACGAGGACGTCCTTCCAGAGCTGGCGGTAACGGGAGGGAAAAGCTGTGCGGCGACGGTCGCGGCGTGCTGGGCCGAGGCGCGGAGGTAGTTGACGATGGGGTAGCGGGAGCCGGCACAGGCGCCGAGCGCCCAGATCCGCTCGGGCGGGCCGCTGGGGGCAAGACGTAGCCGGAGATCGTTGCCGATGTCCGGGACGGGTCCGTCACCGGAGCCGATCCGCAGTCCGCCATCGGTTACCGAGAGACGGGGCGCCCGGAATCCCGTGGCGGCGACGACATGGCTGAACCGCTCCTCCCCGCCATCGGGCAACCGCACCTGCCAGCCGTCGGCGGTAGGGCGTATCTCCTCGGGGGACCAGGAGGCCACGGTCAGCTGTCCACTGTCCAGAAACGACAGGAGCCGCTGGGCGTTGGACAGCGGGATGGCCGAGATGTAGCGGCTGATGAGCCGCTTGCAACGAAGAAGAAGCGCATCGCGCTGCTCTGGATCCCAGTCGCGTACGTGGGTGTTGAGGCCGTCGATGAGTTCGGCGATCACGTCCTGCCAGGGGATGGTCCGGTCCCGGGCGAGCTGAGTCTCCAGGCGGAGCAGTTCCTCGGCGAGTCCTGTCACATGAGCGCGCGGTGCGGCGCCCGGAGCGGCACAGCCGTGGACCGCCTTCAGCAGCAGCCGGGCGATCCGGGTGTCCAGTGCGGGATCCTGCGGGTCCAGGGAGTTCCAGTCGGCCTCGCTCAACCGGGTCACGGGCATACGGCGCAGGCGGGTGCGGACGGCGGGGAGTACGGCCGAGGGCGAGACCAGGGTGATCCGCCGGCCCGGCACCCGGCACAGGATCAGCGCGGTGTCGATCGCCGAGAGTTTGCTGCCGAGGACGAGAACCCGGGCGTCCTCGGGAAGCCGACGCAGCCGTTCGGTGGGGTATGGGGAATCGATCAGCCTGGGGTGGCCGTCGAACGGCCGGAGGGCGGGCGGCAGGACGAGTTCGTCGGCGCCGAGGCAGAGGGCGATGTCCGTGCCGGTCACGGTGTCCCCGTCGCGGAGAGCCACACGGTAGCCGTGCCCGTCCGGTGCTGGAGTCACTCCAGTGGCGTGCCGGGCGATACGCCTGACCTCTACACCACGGGCCTGCAGCTGCCGCAGGGCCCGGGACAGGCGCTCCCGGCAGTACTGCCCGACCAGGGAGCGCGGTACGAAATCGTCCGGGCCGACGGAGTGCCCCCGGGCGGCCAGATAGTCCAGGAAGTCCGACGGGCCCTGCGCCTTGAGCGAGGTGACGTCCACCGAGGTGTTGCAGAGCAGGGCGGGGTCGGTGACACCGAAGGCCGTTCCCAGTCCGGCCGTTCCTGGCGCGACGAGATCGACACAGTCGAGACCCGGCACACGCGCAATATGCATCAAGAGGCTCGAGGAGGTTGCTCCCGCGCCGATGACAACGATCTTTCTGCGCACAGAGATTCTTTTCCCGTACAGCCGCGAAGGGCGATTCCAATCCCGGATCGGCGCCCATTCGGATCGCCGCAGACAACCATTTGAACAACGCTCGCAATGACGCGTCAAATTGCAAATCACACTCTCGTGAGCCCGCTCACACCTCCGCTGCACGCACAACCGGCCAGGACGCGCAAGAGATGCAGGAAAGTCCAGAATGTAACCCCGTTTCTCGCCAAAAGTAGGCGCGAATTAATCGTCCACCGATTGAGACTGCATGAGCACACAGTGGATAGCTGCTGCTAGCATCCAGTTCAGGAGCGTAAAGGCTGGGCATCCATGCCGCAGCGAGATCTCGTCGATACCGACACCGCACACCGAAGGAAAGCACCGCTTTGCGTTACCGAGTTTCTTCTGCCGTCTCTCACATATCCGAAGAGTTCCTGGAGAGTTACAGCGCACTCCCCGCCGACGAGCACCTCCGCGCCGATCACAGATTCCGCTTCCGCGCCTTCAGTGAGGCGGATGTGAAGGGGGATCTTTTGCGCTGGGAAGAGGATTCCACTTTCTTCCAGAGTGACGAAATCAATGATTATGCCGGTGGCGTCCACCGGAAGTTCGCTCCGCTCGGTGGGGCAGCCCGCACGTTCGCCGAGCGCTTCGTGGGCTCCCGTGTCACGCGCGAGATCGTCGACGCCGAGGAGTTCCGCATCGGATGCCACCAGATCCGCATCACCGCCGCCGACGAGCGGCCCGGGCTGCCCGCCCCGGAGGGCTTCCACCAGGACGGCTTCGACTACGTGGCCGTCACCTGCGTCGCCACGGAGAACGTGAGCGGTGGCATCTCCCTGGTCCGGGAGAACACCCCGGACGGTGAGCACCTGGTCGAGCGGACCATGCCCGCTGGAGAAACGCTCTTCCTCGCCGACCGTGAAGTGCAGCACTACGTCAGCCCCATCACCCCGAAGGTCCCGGGCCTCGCCGCCCACCGGGACGTATTCGTGATCACCTTCTCGCTCGGGGAGACCGCACGATGAGCATCGCGACCTACACCATCCAGGACTGGCTGTTCGACCGCGCCCAGGGCCGCTTCGAGATCGACCTGGCCGAGAGCGGAGTCCAGTACCAACTGCTGTCCGACCTGCCGCTGGAGTCCGGCTGGGACTTGGACTACAGCCTGGATCGCGGCACCCCCGAGCTACGTGGCCGTATCGCCGCCCTGTACGCCGAAACCGATGTGCCGCCGGACGCCGATCACCGGGCTGTGATCGTCACCCATGGCGCGCAGGAGGCCCTGTACCTGCTCTACCGCTCCACGCTGGCTGCGGGCGACCATGTGATCACCACGGCTCCGGGCTGGCAGCAAGCCTGGGAAGTGCCGGCCCACATCGGATGCGAGGTGAGTGTCCTCGACTGGCGCCCCGGCTCCCCCTTCGACGCCGATGCCCTGGCCTCGGCTGTGCGCCCGAACACCCGGATGCTCATTCTCAACAGCCCGGGCAACCCGTCCGGCCAAACGCTCACCAGCACCGAGTGGGACGCCATCTTGCGGGTCGCGGGCTCCCACGACCTCCTGGTGGTGAACGACGAGGAGTACCTCCTCGACTTCGGCGCTTCGGTGGTCCGTCGTCACCCGCGCGCGGTCTCCGTATCCGGACTGTCGAAGGTCTACGGCATGCCCGCACTGCGGGTGGGCTGGGCCCGCGGCCCTGAGGACGTCATCGAGCGGATGGTGAACTACAAGCGGTACACCACCGTCTCCAACTCCGTGGTGTGGGAGCGAGCGGCGGCCCGGGTCATCGCCGACCGGGACCGGCATATCGCCCGCTACCGCTCGCTGGTCGCGCCCGGTCTGCAGCAGCTGGAGACGTTCGCCCGGGAGCACGAGGCGCACCTGCAGCTGGTCGGCCCGCACGGGACCCCCTTCGCCTGGGTGCGGTTCACCTCGGTTCCCGTCTCCTCGCAGCAGTTCGCCGAGCAGCTCCTCGACCAGCAGCGCACCCTCGTCATGCCGGCCGAGGTCTTCGGCGCGGAGAACGGAATCCGGATCAGTTACGCCCGCCCCGCCGACGTACTCGCGGAAGGGCTGCGCCGCGTCTCGGCACAGCTCGCCGCGGTGGTGTGAGACCCGAGGAGGAAACGTGTCCACGGACACCACAGGCCGGGGCTCCGATGCCGGTGGACCCATCGGCGTCCCGAACACTCCAGGAGCAGGCACCAGCGGCGGCTTCCGGGAGGACGCCGCCGTGGCCGCACGGCTCACCGTCCCGGTGGCAATGGGCTACCTGCCGCTGGGCGCGGCATTCGGCATCCTCCTCGTCAGCCAGGGACTCTCCTGGTTCTGGGCGCCGACCACCGCCCTGGTGGTGTTCGCCGGATCACTGGAGTTCCTCGCGGTATCGATGGTGACCTCCGGCCTGGGACTCGCCGCCATCGCGATGACCACGTTCCTGGTCAACTTCCGGCACGTCTTCTACGGGCTCTCCTTCCCCCTGCAGCTCCTGGCGGGCCCGGTGCAGCGCGGTTACGGCATCTTCGCCCTCACCGACGAGACCTACTCGCTACTCGCCGCCAACCCCGACGAAGAGCTCAACGGCCGCCGTATCACCCTGATCCAGCTCTTCAGCCACGGCTACTGGGTCGTGGGCAGCCTCACCGGCGCGCTCGCCTCCACAGCGCTCCCGGACGACATCAAGGGCGTGGAGTTCGCGCTGACCGCGCTGTTCACCGTGCTCGCCTGGGACCACGCCCGCAAGCGCAGCAACCTGCGCCCGGTCCTCTACGGCCTTGCCTCCGCGGTCGTGGCAGCAGTGGTCGGCGGCGAGCAGTTCCTGACCACCGCCGTGGCAGCCTTCCTCCTGCTGCTGGTCGGCGACTACCTGATCACTGTGAGGGCGAAGTCCGCACATGCCTGACACCAGCTATCTCCTCATGGCCATCCTGGTGATGGCAGCGGTCACCTTCGCACTGCGCGCCGCACCGTTCGTGCTGCTCAGCAAGTACACCGACTCCCCGCTCCTGGACTACCTCCGGGTCTCCCTGCCCCCGGGAATCATGGTGATCCTGGTCGCCTACAGCCTCCACGACGTCGACTTCACCCAGGCCCCCTACGGCCTCCCGGCACTGATCGGAACCGCGGTCTGCGCAGGCGTCTACCACTGGCGCCGCAGCCCTCTCTCGGCAATCGTCCTCGGCACCGGCACGAACATGGCGCTGCTGCACCTGTTGTGACCCGACCCGGTCATCCCTCGGAGACACAGCCGATACCGGGCCCTGACTCCGACTCCGTACGGGGCGTCCTCGCCTCCCAGGACGCCCCGTACCTACCCGGCTCCTCGCCCGTCCATCTCCTGAAGGCGGACGGTTGGCAAGGCTCTACAGCCGAAAGCCCAGCCGGGCTTCTCGAAGTCGGGACCCGATCTCCGCCCCGAACCGATACGGCACGGCACGGCATGGCCGAGGTGTCCTACAACCCGAGCGCCTGCTACCACCCTGCTACGAAACGATCGCCCCGGGTCAGGCATGATGCCCCCTCAGAAACGATCGTCCAGGGAGAACAGGCAACTCCGGCACACCGCCGTAGCCGTAGCCGTAGCCGCTGAGCCGTGTCCGGTCGTCAGGTCCGGAGCCAGATGGCCAGGGCTGCCGCCATCGCGGTGCCGAGGAAGACGAAGCCGCGTTCGTCGTAGCGAGTGACCACCGCCCGGGACAGCTCCAGGCGGTTGATCGCCCGTTCAACGGTGTTGCGCTTCTTGTAGCCGTCCTCGTCGAAGCCGGGTGACCGTCCGCCGCGTGAGCCTTTGCATAGGCGGGCGGCCTGGCTGTCAGTCTGCTCCGGGATCGTGTGGTGGTTCCCCCGCCGCAGGTACTCGCGCACGGGTCCGTTGCTGTATGCCTTGTCCGAGGCGAGACTGTCCGGCTGCGCCGCGGTCAACCGGGGTCGCGCGGCGGTCACGATCCGGTCGCGCAGTTCCCCGGCCCGGAGTTCGTGGAGGTCGGTGGGTCGCGGCGCCGGTGGAGGTAGGAGACCGTGTCGACTCAGGAACGGGCGGTTCCTGAAGGGAGGAAGACGACGACGGCGGCGGCGATGCAGACCGCCAGGGGGACGGCGAAGGCGAAGTGCGCGCCCAGGGGGAGCAGGGCGGCGACGGCGAAACCGGCCAGGCCGTACCCGGCGCCGTTGGCGGCGTACAGGGCGGAGAACCCGGCGCTCCACGCCGACTCCGGCAGGTCCCGCTGCAGGGTCAGAGAGCGGGCGGTGAGCTGCGGCGCGGCGAACAGCCCCGCCGCCACGATGCTCACCGCGATGACCGGCAGGCTGGGCACCAGCGCCGCCGGCAGCAGGACCAGGCACAGGGCCGCCAGCAGCGCCGCCGCCTGACGGTGGATCCTGCCGGGCCAGTGCCGCAGCCCGTAGATCAGCCCGCCCACGACGCTGGTGATGGAGTAGCCGGTGAACAGGACCCCGGCGAGCGAGGCGGGAGAACCGGAGGCGTCCAGTACGGGTGGCACCGCGGTATCCAGGACGCCGCCGGCGAAGCCGCCGACCAGGGCCAGTGCGAGGGAGGGCAGGGCCGCGCGCAGCAGGACCGGGCCCAGCGCCAGTCCCGAACGCCGGGCGCCGTCGGCCCCGTCGCCGTCGGACGGTGCCGCCGGCAGGCGCAGCGAGGCCAGTGCCGCGGCGGCGGCCAGCACGGCCATGGTGGCCACCGCCAGCCGGGGGTCGCCGACGGCGACCAGCACGGACACGCCGACCGGGGCCACGGTCCAGGCCAGCTCCAGCAGCGTGGTGTCCAGACTCATCGCCGGGTGCAGCAGCGGCGGGTTCATGGTGCGGGCGAGCAGCGCTCTGAGCTGTTGCCCGAGCCTGGCCACCCCCACGACCCGGCCGCGCTCGCTGGAAGGTCCCCAGTCATCCACGTCGGCCCGGAGGCGCTTCGTCGAAGAGACCAAGCTCGTCATCGCTGGGGGCCTGGAAGAGCTTCACATACTCCTCCAGCAGCTCACGGCTGACCGGGACGGTCCCCGGCCCCCCTTCCTGGCTGCGAGCTTCGAGGCGGCGGCACAGCCCATCGATGGGTGCTGCAAGGGAGCCGGTCGCGCGTGCGCTCATCGAACAGGTCGATGCCGAGGTCCGCCATCCACTCGTCCGGACACAGACGCACCGCCGGAATCTCTCTCGCCAGGCGCGTGGCCAATGTCGTCTTCCCTGAGCCAGGAAGCCCGCACAGCAAGATCAGCCTGGGCTCGGGGCTCACCTTCATCAGGCGCCTCCAGCGCACCGCAGCAAGGTCACTCTGGCATGCTCGCGCAACTGCCCCGGCCAACAGAAATGGTTTCCGAGCGCGAAGGCCGTCGTCCAGGAGACCGGCGTCACCGCCGACTCCGTCAACCGCTACCTGCGCGGCGCCCGCAAGCACGCCCGCGCCGACCTCGCCGCGAAGATCGACGACGCCGTACGGCAGCGGTGGCAACCACAGGTGCGCAAGCGCCGGCAGCGCCACGCCGCCACCACCGGCGGGATCGGTGGAGACGAGGGCCAGGTTCGGCTACACCGCGCCGGAGGACTTCTCTCACGCCAGCCGCCTGATCGCCGCTGGCCCACGACTACCCACGACGGGCGACGGTGATGATCTCCCGGCTGGAACCAGTAACAGCTTCCCGGTTCCAGCCGCCGAACCGCGCCTCGATCTCGAAGCCCGCTGCGGACGGAGGTCGCTCGCCGAGCATGGGCAAAGAGTAAGCACGCTGAGCCCCGAACCCGTCCACCACTGCAAAGAACGGCCCCTGAGACGGCGAGGCTAGCGGGACCTGTCTTCAGCAGGTACCTTGTTATGCATGGTACTTCCGGGTGGAGCACGTTCTGGGGTGAGTCAACTCCGTCGGGGGATCCTGCAGTTCTGCGTCTTGGCGCTGCTGCGTGACGGCGAGAGGTACGCCTTTGAACTGGTGCGGGAACTGTGCGACGCCCACGGACTCGTGACCAGTGAAGGCACCATTTATCCGCTGCTCTCACGGCTTCGGAAGGAGGGGTGGGTCAACACGGTCTGGAAGGAATCTGACTCTGGTCCTCCACGCCGCTACTACACGCTCACCGCGACGGGGCGACGAGCGCTGGATGAGTTCGC
The DNA here is from genome assembly GCF_001270025.1 of Streptomyces azureus. Taxonomy (NCBI): domain Bacteria; kingdom Bacillati; phylum Actinomycetota; class Actinomycetes; order Kitasatosporales; family Streptomycetaceae; genus Streptomyces; species Streptomyces azureus. Next base: position 37,445 of record NZ_DF968255.1, read on the forward strand.
TGGTGAGTGGGGGCCGTTCAAAACCGCCGTTGACAACCTCCTGGACAGTGAGGGGAGCCACGAGTGACCTCGAGGCGCAATCAGCTCATAGACGAGTACCTGCACCGCTTCGACAATGCATCTGTATTCCTCCCCGCTGGTCGACGCGAGGAGCTCAAGCAGGAGATCGTTGAGCACATAGATGCCGGCCTGGAAGAAGCAGACGCCCGGCACGCCGAAGCGGTCCGCACCGTCCTGGAACGACTAGGGCCTCCTGCGGACATCGTGGCTGCTGAGGTGAGTGGCTCAAGGTCCACTGGTTCCACGCCGGTAGTCAAACCGATCGCTCATACCGCCGATGTGACGGATGGACACAAGGCTGACCGCCACGAACAGCTACGACAGGACGACGTTGCTGCGTCTCTTGCCTCCTCGCCGCCTTCGCGAAGAAGGGCGATGCTCCTGATCGGGGCAGCAACGGCAGCACTTGCCGTCGGCGCGCTGGCCTTCGGCGTCAGCGCATCCAACGACGGTCAAGGGCAGCCACCCGCCTACGAGGGGCCGACCACCACTCCCTCCGAAAGCGAAGGGGCCGGCAGCACGCCGCCAAGCGAGTGGCCCACGGATGCCAGCGACGAGCCCACCGCGCCACCCTCCGACGGGCTCTCCGAGGTCCCGGGCGAGCCCACGGCCCCGACTTCCTGACGATCACGCTCCGGCGGCAGGCTTGAGCGTTTTCACCCTGCCGTCGGCCCTCCCCGCAGTACCCGCACCTGCTGTCTGCACCCTCGTCGCCACAGGGGAGTAACTGTTCGTTTCAGAATGAGATTCGGAGGCGGCGGAGGCATATGAGGCTGCAGGCCAGTTCGAGCAGGCTCTGATGGAGGTCAGCGCGTCGCTCGTAGCGGATGCGGAGTCGTTTGAACTGATGCAGCCAGGCGAATGAGCGTTCTACGGCCCACCGGACCTTGCCCAGTCCGGAGCCGTGGGCGACGCCGCGCCGGGCGATCAGCGGTTTGATGCAACGCTTCCACAGCAGGCGGCGGTACTTGTCGAAGTCATAGCCCCGGTCGGCGTACAGGCGCCGGGGCTTGCGGCGGGGGCGTCCACGGAGACCGCGGATCGACGGGACGGCGTCCAGTAGCGGCAGGAGCTGGGTGACGTCGTGGCGGTTGCCGCCGGTGACCGTGACCGCGAGCGGGGTTCCGTGGCGGTCGACAATCAGGTGGTGCTTGGAGCCGGGACGAGCACGGTCGACGGGCGAGGGGCCGACATGGTCCCCCCTTTGAGGGCCCGGATGTGCGAGCCGTCTACGGCGCAGGCGTCCAGGTCCACCAAGTCTGCGCGGCGCAGTTCGGTCAGCAAGGCGGCGTGCAGGCGCGCCCAGACGCCGGCCTCGGTCCAATCCCGCAGTCGGCGCCAGGCCGTGACGCCGGAGCAGCCCATGGTCTAGGCCGGGATGTCGCGCCAAGCAACGCCGGTCCTCAGGACGTACATGATGCCGGCGAGAGCCGCCCGGTCCGGAACGCGAAGCCGTCCGGGATGACGGCGGCGTCGTTCGGGAGCAGGCGGCAGTAGCGGGGCCACCCGTTCCCACAGGTCGTCCGGAACAAGATCAGCACGCACCCGGACACCTTGCCGACCAAGATCAGCGAGCGCAAGACCCACACCTCAACTCGTTCTGAAACGATCAGTATGACGCTCCGTCCCCGGATGCCGAGACTTCCCGGGACGGAGCGTTCGGCGAACTGCGCCGTGGGCTACGCGTGGATCAGCGCACCGTGAGCAGGGCAGCGCGCCCGTGCTTGTTCATGTAGCTGAACAGCTGGGCGATGTGGTTGGGGTGGAGCTTGATGCAGCCGTTGGACTTGTAGTCCGACACCCCGTCCCAGCGCTGCGGGCTGTCGGCTCCGTTGCGTGGCCCCTGCTTCCTGTCCCTGGTCATCTCGCTGTGGATGAACAGCGCGTTGCGCTGGGTCTTGCGCGGGTAGCAGTTCTTGGCAGGCAGGCCGATGGCGTACCCCTTGATCGTCCTGTTCCGGCTGGTCTCGAACGAAGACGGTCGGTACGTGCCGTTGGGGAGCCACCCGACGTCCTTCACGCACTCGTCCCGGTACCGCCTGCCCGCCGGCGTGCCGTTGTCGGCCGCAGTTCCCCAACCTGACCCGGCGCGGTAGCTGGCGACACGGGTCCTGCCGTTCCAGACCTGAAGGGTCGAGTTGGACGGGTCTTTCGCGTTCTTCACGAACACCAGCGCCACAGGGGACGCGGCCGCGGCGTGGGGAGCCGACGGTGCACCGGCGGTCGGTTGGGCAGTGGCGGTGACCGCTCCGGTGGCGAGCACGGCCGTGGCGGCGATCCCCACCACCACCCTGTTCATCATGTTCATGGTGATGTGTCTCCTCGGTTATCCGCCCTTACCGCAGGGCGCCGGCCGGACGTTCCGTGCCGTCGGGCACGACTGTTCCGTAGCCGGGCGAGGAGAACACCAGTGCAAGCAATTCCCGCATTTGCGGCGCAATGTGCATCTCCGTAACCTGCTGCCTTTCGGTTGCACTGCAACAAAGGACAGGCGGTAGCGGGAGTTGACGACGGGGGAAGAAGACTGCTTCGAGAGCCTCGCGCACAGCCTCGTACGGGCGCTCGACGCATGGGCCGCGTGCGTGGACGGTGCGGTGTCGAAGGGTCGACCGGCGCGCAAGACGTTGGTCAGGTTGTTGGAGCAGGAGCGGGACACACCGGGGTGGGCGGCGCGCGCCCCCATCGACGGGCCCCTGCTGTCGTACTGGCTCCGCGGTCGTGGGCAGTTGCTTCCCGGCACCAAACACAACCGGCTCCCCGGTGTCGAGGACAGCGCGGCCGTCGCTCGAGCGCTGAAGGCGCAGGCACCCGGCAACGCCGAGCGGTTGCCTGCCATCGGCCGGGAGATCTCCAATCTGGCAGCCAGGCTCCAGGAGACGGCCGGACGCGGGTGGCGCCGTCGGATCGGCGAGAGCAGCTTCGTCCAGGCGGGCGAGACGGGCGCCCTGCCGCAACAGCGCGGTGACCGGGGACGGCGGGACGTGCAGGGTGACGGTGCCGCGCATGTGCCCGCCCCGCGGGCTCCTGTCGGGCACAGCATGGAGCAGGCGACGAGCTTCTTCGGCCGGACACCCGAGCTCGTCGCGGGCAGCGCGCTGATCGAACGCGGCCGCCTCGTCACACTCGTCGGAGTTGGAGGTGTGGGCAAGACCCGGCTGGCCCAGCGCCTGACCCGGGACGTGGCACATCGCTTCGAGGACGGCGTCTACTGCGTGGAGTTGGCCGATCTCCACTACGGCCATTCCGTGGCCGCGACAGTCACCGCGGCATTCGGTCTCCAAGTCTCGGCCGAACAGGATCCGTTGCGCGAGCTTGCCACTGCGTTGCAGGGACGCAGGGTGCTCCTGCTCCTCGACAACTGCGAGCATCTGCTGGACGGGTGTGCCCGGACCGTTCGAACGCTGCTGGCCCTGCTGCCGCGACTCCGCGTCATCGCCACCAGCCGTCAGCCCCTCGACATCGGCGAAGAGCACGTGCTGCGGGTGATGCCCCTGGACGTTCCCCCTGTGAGCGACGGGAGCCGGAGGCGGAAGGACGCCACAGGGCGGATCTGTCCGGAATCCTCAGCCGTCGCCCTCTTCACAGACCGAGCCGAGGCCGCTTGTCCCGGATTCCGGGTGACCAGCACCAACCAGGCGGCGGTCATTCAGGTATGCCGCATGTTGGACGGCCTGCCCCTGGCTCTTGAGATCGCCGCACGCCGACTGCGCACGCTGACGCTGGAGGAACTCGCGCAGCGGATCGAGCACCGGTTTCGCCTGCTCGGTCCGGGAGGCGGTGAGCGCACCGCGCATCCGCGACACCGCGCACTGCGTGCGCTGTTCGACTGGAGTTGGGACCTGTGCACCGATGACGAACGGGCCGCCTGGCAACAGCTGTCGCTGTGTGCCGGGGGAGTGCTGTTGACTGATGCCGAGCAACTCTGCGGGGCCAATTTCACGCACGGAACGCGGGCTCCGGCCGGCGACCGTGCTGTCGACGCCTTCGCAACCCTGTCCGGACTTGTGGACAAGTCCCTCGTCAGCAGGGTGGACGTGGGCGGTCACACCCGGCTCCACATGCTTGAGACGGTCCGCGCCTACGGGCTGGAGCGTCTCAGGGAGAACGACCACGCGCAGAATGCCGTGCGCCGCCACCGTGCCTACTTCCTCGATCTCGCGGCGCGGGCGGGAGCCGCCTACGGCTCCGCCGAGCAGGCCAACTGGTTGCGGCGATTGCGTCCCGAGCACCCCAACCTGCGACAGATCGTCACTGCTGTCCCGCCGGCCGGGGAGCCCGCCGAAGCCGTCCTGCGTGCGGCTCAAGGCTTCTGGCTGCACTGTCTGACGTCGGGCAGGGTGGGCGAAGGCGCTCACTGGATGCAGGTGATCATCGACCGTCACCCATGCCCGTCCGAGTCGCCGGGAGCGGTCTTCTCCTGGTGCCGCGCCGCATGGGTTGCCGGCTTCCTGCTGCTGATGCACGGCGACCGCGACAACGCCGACCGAGTGATCGACATGGCTGACCAGCCGCTGGCAGACCTGTCCGCCTCACCCGGCCCGTCAGACGTGACGGCGGACGAAGGGGAGCGGGCCGAGCTTGCCGCCGCCTTCCTTCAACTGCGAGGGCTGGCGGCCCTCATGGAACAGGACATCCCGCAGGCTTCCACGTACGCGCTGGCCTCACTGACCGCCGGGCGGTGGTCGACGATGCTGCTGACGCAGCCACAGTGTCTTGCTCAACTCGGTCTCGCCGCGGTGATGCAAGGAGACCGCGTGCGGGCCCTTTCCCTGCTGGAGGAAGCCCTCGCCATCTCCGCGACGCGCGGTGACACATGGCATCGGTGCTACCTGCTGTGGATCCTCGCCATCATCCACGGAGAAGCCGGGGAGATTCCGGAGGCCCTCGGTCTTCTGCAGTGTGCCCTCCGGCTCGTGGAGGAAATCGAGGAGCGCATGGGAGAGGCGGTACTGAGCGACACCCTTGCTTGGCTGCTTGCCTCGCAGGGCGACGCCCGCTCGGCAGCACTTGTGCTCGGAGCTGTGGACCGCGTGTGGAAACCCTCCGGCGTTCCCCGGCATTTCGGATTCGCTCATATGGCCGCTCACCGTCGGCGAGCCGTGGAACAGGTACGTCAGATGCTCGGGGAGACGGCCTACACGCACGTCTACCGGGAGGGTCAACGTCTCGCTCTGCGCGAAGTGCTGGAAACCGCCTTCGCCGGACATGGGGCACTTGACGGACGCCACAGCCAGTGGGCCGACAAGGGCATCGGCTCCGGGCGGGCACTGCGCCTCCCTCGATAGGAGCATTCGCGCGCGTGGCCGAGTCGGGGAGGCAGAGTGCGCTCGCGTCAGGGGTGGGTGGCGTAGGGCAGGAACGCTCGAACTGGCCTGCAGCCTCATATGCCTCCGCCGCCTCCGAACCTCACTCTGAAACGAACAGTAAGTGTCAAGTTCCGTGGATCACGAGGCTCCAGAGACGTCCTGTAGCCAGTCGTCGAGCGCGGCGAGGTCGGTGTCGGTGAGCAGGGGCTGTCCCTGGTGCTGTGCCATCACCCATGCGCGGTCCGTGCAAAGAACGAGGGGCGGCCCCGACCCAGCCCCGTCACGGGATGAGAGCAGCACCCCCGTCGTTGACGAGGGTGCGCTCGGACCACCCCATGCGCTCCCATGCGTGGCAGCTCAGGTGCCGGACCGCTCGGCGAGAGTGTGCGTGACGAGGGCATTGGCGTGACCGTGGCCCAGCCCGTGCTCGGTCTTGAGCCAGCTCACGCGCTCCGGCCAAATGTGCCGGTCGGCAGCGCCTACGAGCTGGCAAGGCGGCGAGGGCGGTCGGCGGCAGCGGGCTACATCCAGCCGCAGCCACCGCTGCTTGCCGGCCTCGTCAGGCAGGCGGAACCGAATGTCTGTCGCCGGCCTCGTCCGACTCATACGGGGCGTCGCCCGCCGTTGGCGGCCCAGATGGCCGAGCGCTGGCGCACCCGCTACTTCGAAGGCAAACCGTATGACCGGACACCCGCTGGGCCCTACCTGACCGCCTGGTGCGCTGTGAACCTTCACCAAACGGGAGGACAAGCCTGCCCCGGCCGCTTGCCGGCACGCACGGAGGAGGGTCGAGTGAACCGCGATCTTCCATGGTCAGCATCTCCCGGGCAGTCGAGCCATTGAACCCTGGTCCAACACCATCCCGGATCCGCTTGCCGGCCTCATCCTGCGCCGGTGGGTTGCGGCTCGCGTTGTGCGCGGCGGTAGCGGCCGGGAGCGACACCGTAGGCGCGCTTGAAGGCGTTGGAAAAGGCGAACTCCGAGGTGTAGCCGATCCGTTGGGCCACCATGGCCAACGGATCGTCATCGTCGCGCAGCATCCGCGCCGCGGTGCTCAGCCGCCACCATGTCATGTACGCCATCGGCGCCTGCCCCACTGTCTGGGTGAACCGCCTCGCGAATGCCGTCCTCGACATGCCGACCTGATGGGCAAGTGTTTGCACCGTCCACGGGTACCCGGTGCGGCGGTGGATGTGGTTGAGAGCCGCAGCCACTGCCGGATCGGTCAGAGCGGCGCACCAGCCGGCGGTCGGGCTGCGGGAAGTTTCCTCTCGCAGCCACGCGCGAAGGACGTACACCAACAGCAGATCCAGGAGGGCGGGTAGGGCGGCGTCCGTTCCTGGGCCGGCGTCCGCCAGGTCCGCGCCGAGGAGATCGACAGCGGCCCGCAGCGCAGGGTGCCTGCCCGGTCGCGCGGGTATGTGGATCACCTCAGGAAGGGCGTGCAGGAAGGGGTGCACCTGCCCCCGGTCGAGCCGGTAGGCACCGCACAGCAGGACGGTGCCGCTCATAGCCTGGTCGGTCCTGGAGCTGTGCGCTCCCGACAGGTCCGCGCGTTTCGGGACCGGGTCGGGCGGCAGGAGGGCCGGCATCATGCTCGGATCGCTGCCCATGCCGTGCATGGCTCCGTGGGGGAGGAAGGCGACGTCGCCTGCGCTCAGCCGGATTGCGTCGCCGTCCGAGGGCAGCAGCCAGCAACCGCCGCGCAGCACGATGTGGAAGCCGGCCCCCGGGTAGGGGCCGAAGCGGTTGCCCCACTCCCCGTCGCGGTAGGAGTGCGTGAACTTGGGACGGCCGACCCTCATCGTGGCGATCACATCGCTGACGACGTCCATGGGCCGACCCTACCTGTCCGCCTCCCCAGCGGGACGATGACGTATGTTCTGGCCCATCTCACGCATGGAAAGGACCCGTTGGTTCTCCGTACGGTCGAGTTCACCGGATCCCGACCTCGACGGAGGAAACCCGATCATGCCCGCATACGTCGTCATCGACCTCAACGTCACCGACCCCGCCGGATTCCAGCAGTACATCGACGGTGTGACTCCGCTCATTGAGCGGGTCGGCGCCCGCAATCTGCTGATCGATGAGGACGCCGTGGTCCTCGAAGGCGACTGGACGCCCTCGACCCTGGTCATCCACGAGTTCCCATCCAAGGCCGACCTGCAGGAGTTCTGGGACGCGCCGGAGTACCAGCCCCTGAAGGAAATGCGGCGCAAGTACTCAACGGTCAAGGTCGTCGGGGGCCAGAGCCCCGACGCACCCTGACATCGCCGCCCGCTGGCGGGCTACGCCTGGTTGTGGCTCGCGCGGCTGTCCTCAGCTGCCTCGTCCGAGTTCTCGAGGGCTTCGCCCGGAAGGGGTCCAGTGCTGCGGGCCGCTCGTGATGCGGCAGCCGCGACGTCTTGGAGACCAGTGCTCACATCCAGCGTTCGCGGGATAGCTCGCCCGGAAGGAGGAAGCCGAGGACCTCGGCGAGTGGCTTGCGTCCTGGCCCTCACCCGGGGTCGGGAACACCTCGCCGCAGTCGGTGCAGGTGCGGCGCTGCTGCATCTGCCGGCGCTGCAGAGCCGACAGCGGCCGCATCTTCTCTGCCCGCTCCGGGTCCCTCAGCGCGACCCGGTCCCGGTACCAGCGGGTGTAGGTGTACGCGACCGGACGCCGCCCCACGGCGGACTTGCACAGCACCCTGCCCAGCTGGGTCTTGGTCCGTGGGAACGCCGGCACCAGGCCGCGATGATCTGCTGTGAGACGGCATCAGTAACGTCGTGCCGGTCTCGACTGCCAGGTAGTCGGTGAGGCAGTCGTCGGTGCCGCACGCGACCGCTACCCCTGTAAGCATCTGGCCCCCATCCAGAGTGCAATCGCTTGAGGACGCGCCGGCAAGGCCATCTTGCTGAAGGTGCACCGGCCGGGCGTCACCGGCCCTGACGCGGATCTGTCATGGAAGGCTCCGGTCGGATCGTGGCGGTCGGCGTGGGTGAACGGGGCGACCGCCACGGTGCCGTCGTCGTTGATGCGGGCGGGGGGGCCGCGAGCTGGGCGAGGACCGGCTCGACGGCGCCCACGCACTGTTCCTGCTGACCTCGGGCGACGTTGTATCGGCCGGTGGCAGCATCAGCGACGTCCTCCGTTACCGAAGACGCCGTCAAAGACCCGGTGGGTCCGGGTGGTGTCAGTGGTGTTTGTCGATCGCTCGGAAGCTGCCTACGAGCGCGAATGGCGCCGCGGCCCCGTCGAAAACCGTCGTGCCGGGGATTGCGCTGCTGGCGTTCCGGGGCCCAATAGTCGCAATTGCAGCGCCGTTGTCGCAGGTGATCCCGGTGAAGAACTCGACGGTCCTGTCACTCTCGTTTCGAACGTTGAAGCTGGTGGCGGGACTGCTGATCACAGCGGTGCACACACCCGGCTCGACTGAATAGCTTCGCTCGTTGACGTGGACCTGTCCATTGTCGTCGTTCCTGTGGTCGAAGCGGGTCCGGCCGTCGCCTCCGAGCGGAACAGAGGCATCGGCATCCTGCGCCGACGGGGCGGATTGCGGGACGGAACTGGAGGCCGAGGCGTAGTTGACACTCGTTGCAGCCAGGGCCGTGATGCCCACCGACACTGCGATCGCGACAACGGCACGCCTACGCGTTCCGTTTCTCTTTCTCTCAACCATTCCGGTTCTCCATCTCTCAGGGATGTCAGCTGAGCGGCCGACCATCAATGAACATACTCAGGGCTATTTCTGTCGCCACCTCAGAATCGTCCGGGGGGTGACCGAAAAGGGGCCGATCGGGTGTTCGAAAGGCCGAAGTCGCCCTTCTGATGGTTCATCAAAAAGATGGTAGGCAAAGCTGCTTGATAGGCAGGTTGAGCCGCTCGGGTGACTGGGCTGACGCTCATTCACGCTGCTGCTGGCGTGTCGTGCATTGATAACGCTCCCCGCACCGGCTAGGGCTGCACCCGCACTCCTAGTTCTGCGCTGGTCAGCGGCCTGTCGGCTGGGAGTCGTCATGAGGTGTCGCTCCGCACCGGCTCCCGCCGACGAGTCCGGCGGTCGCGTGGGGCTCGTCGCTGTCCGACTCCAGCGGTAGGCGCGGCAGAGGGGAGCCTGCACTGCGGGCGCTGCTTGCCGTCGACCGGCACGACGAAGGCAGGTCGTCGCCCGCCGGCTCCCTCGCGGTCGAAGCCGGGCGGGCGTCGCCGCCGATCCCCGGCGGCGCCGGCCGGCCTGGCCACGCTTGTCCGGAATGGTGTGTGGGAGCTGCCGTCGGCGCAGGTACTCGCGCATCTCCCGGGAGGAGTACGCCCGGTCGGCGAGCACGTGAACGGGCCGGGTCCGCAGGCGGCCTACACCGATGCGGGCACACCGATGCGGTTTGCCGCTCGGCGAACAGCGGGGCATTACCCCGCTGCCCAGCGGTGACGGCCGTGGCCAGGACTTGGAAAGAGGAGTCGACAGCGAGATGGATCTTCGTGGTCAGACCGCCGCGCGAGCGGCCGATGGCGTGGTCATCCGGCTCCGCCGACAGGCCGTCCGGATACACGTCCGGCCCGGACGGTGACCCCCCTTTTCTGGGCCCCGGCGGCGTGCTGGTGGGCTCGGCAGACCGTGGATTCGACCGAGACTTCCCACGCGAGATGCCCGGCAGTATCTGCCTCGACCCGCAGTCTGAGTGGCGGCACCCGGTGGTGACACCGGTTGTCGATCGGCGGCGAACACCGCCCGTCTTTGACGGAGAGTCATATCACGGAGTTTTGAACCCTCTTGGGTGCCTGAGGTGGCAGGCTGGGACTGCTTTGCGTGGTGAAGGGCGCCGGTGCCACAGAAGTTCAAGGACGATCTGTACGCGGCGATCCGCCGCGATGCGCTGGCGGTCTCGGGCTATTGCGGTGCGATGGCTTTGAGCCAGTCCTCGACGGTGACGACATCTGCCCACTGTGGGAACGGCTTTTCGGTGAGCATCGTGTGTGCCTCGGGGGCGGTGTCGAGGCAGGCATCCACCAGGACGGTGAGGTCGAAGTCCAGGTCGAAGGAGGACCACTTGGGGAACAGGACCGGCCGCCAGCTTCGAGCGCGCGCCTGGCAAGGCGAAGGCCGGCTGCGGAGGCGGGCACAAGGTGAGCGACCGGCCAGCAGCCCAAGCGGCATCCCAGGGGTGCACCTTGCACCCGGCTTGCCGCGGCCTCCAGCGACAGGCCTGCCGGAGATCGACTGGCTGATGTTCACTGACCGCGCGGGGGAGCGATGGCTGCGGCAGCCGAACAGTCTGTCCCCTCGCCGGGCAGCAGCCGACCCACCAGCCAGGCCGCCGATCAAGAAGCGAGGCTCCTTCACGAGTGAGCCCAAAAGTCGGGAGGTGGACTACTGCGGTGGCTCACCGAGCTGACCTGTCCTCCCGCCGCTGCCGACCGCGCCCAAGCCCGGCCACCACGGGTGCGGCGGTGGGGAGCGGCGCAGCGGCACCCTACGGGCGGAGAGTCGTGGCGCAACAGTGCGAGCGTCGATCCGCTGTACCAAGACCTCGGGAGGGACCTAAAGATGAAGTGGTGAACGGCCACGTCCGCATACGCCGTGCGCAGAAAAGACCGGGCGGCTCGAACACCTGGGGAAGGATTCCGGTCCGAAGCCGTCACTGCACTGGAGGTTCGAATGAAGCTGTCGCTGCCGCACGCGGTGAGAGCCTCCCCCTACCGGCCGGTGGTCGCTCACCCGGTGCTGCGGCGTTTGCTGCCGGGGTACACGGTTTCGTCCCTGGGTGACGGCATGGCCGTAGTCGCCGTCAGCTGGCTGGCAGTCGAGTTGGCACCCGCTGACGACCGCGGCATGTGGGTGGCGTTCGCGGCAGCCGCCTACACCCTGCCCGGCGCCGCCGGTGCGGTACTGCTCAACCGCCTCCTGCGCGGACTCCGCCCGGCCCGGCTCGCCACCTGGGACGCGCTGCTTCGTGCCGGCGCGCTCGGCGCGATCCCGCTCGCCCAGACCATCGGGGTTCTCTCCATCTGGCTGTACGTCGCGCTGCTCGGCGCCTCCTCGGTGCTGCACTCCTGGGGCCAGGCCGGCACCTACACCTTGATCGCCCGCCAGCTGCCCGAAGGGCACCACCTCGCGGGCAACGCCGTGCTCTCCACGATCGGCTCGGTGTCCACCGTGACCGGGCCGCTCCTGGCGGCCCCCCTGGTCATCTGGGGCGGGGCGGCATCCGTGCTTGCCGTCGTCGCCGCCACCTTCGCCGTCCTGGCCGCCACCCTCCGCCTGGGCATGCCGCCCGACGCCGACACAACCGCCCCCGACGAAGCGGACCAAGCCTCCCGGACCAGCGGCTTCGGTGTGATCCGCCACGATCGTGGCCTGGCGGGCTTGCTTCTGCTCAGCGCCGGGTTCTTCCTCCTGTTCGGCCCCGTCTACGTCGCGCTGCCCCTGCATGTGGCGGATGACCTCCATGCACCGGTCGGCGTGCTGGCCACCTTCTACAGCCTCTTCGGTGCCGGGGCTGTCGCCGGGGCCGTGCTCACCGGCTACCTGCGGCGCCTGCCGCTGGGCCCGGCCGCCGCCGGTATCGTCGCGGTCTCCGGCGCGGCCCTGTTGCCGCTGGGGCTGGGCGCACCCACGGCCGCCGCCCTGGCCGGCTTCGCCCTCGTCGGCCTGCTGTGGCCGCCCTACTCCGCGATGTCCACCACCCTGTTCCAGCGCTCGACCACGCCCGCCCTGCTGCCCCAGGTCCTCACCGTGGTCTCCGCCGCGCGCACCCTGGCCGTTCCGCTCGGCACAGTCCTCGGCGGTCCGGCCGTGGCCGCCCTCGGCCCCACCCGCACACTCCTCGTCAGCGCTGTCGGCATTCTCGCCCTGGGCCTCGCCGCAGTCGCTGCCCTGCCGCGGAGGGCACGGCCGGCGGATCGAGACCGCCCACCCGCAGCCCCTGCTCCGAAGCCACCGACCGCCAGCCACTCATAACCCGCACGGCCGGCCACCCCTGCGGCCTGATCACAACGGAAAGCAACGAACACAGGAGCGCCGAGGGCGATACAGATCAACTGGACAACGGCCCACACCAGTCTCAATCCCGTGCACAGCATCCGCGCCTCCCAGGTCGGCGGTGCGTGTAACAGCAGCCCAGCGTATCGGCGATGGCCGGATCGCAGCACACGCACTACCGCACGCCGCCGCCGCTTCTACCTGATCCCGATCACCCCGCCGACCAGCGACCTGTCCGCCAGGTCTCGCGAGGCCACGCCGACGCGGGCGGCCGAGTACGGGCCGCTGTGGCAGGACGGCCGGCCACGCCGTGCGGACGATGGCGCCTGCCTCCACCAGCACCGAGCCGTGCCTTTGACGTAGGACGAGCGGGACGCCCCCGCGCAGAACTCTCCTGCTGGTACAGGCAGGTACCTAGGAGTTGTCGTCAAAGTGTCAGGCCCACATCAGGAGTGATGCGAGGGTGACGGCCGCCTTGTAGG
>NZ_DF968256.1:0-97370 GCF_001270025.1 Streptomyces azureus
CCGCGCTCGGGGTGTCCGTGGCCCGCACCCGCCTGGTGCTCTTGTGCGTCACGGCCCTGCTCACGGCCGCGCTGGTCAGCTCGGCCGGGGCGATCGGCTTCGTCGGGCTGGTCCTGCCGCACGCCGCGCGGGCCCTGGCCGGTCCCGGGCACGTCCGGCTGCTGCCGGTCACCGCACTCGCCGGCGCGGTGTTCCTGGTGTGGGTGGACACGCTCGCCCGTACGGTCCTGGATCCGCAGGAGGTGCCGGTGGGAGTCGTGACGTCGCTGATCGGGGTGCCGGCGTTCGTGGCGGTGCTGTACCGGACACGGAGGGTGCGGTGAGCGGGGTGGAAGCGGAGGTGAGCGGTGCCGGGCTGCGGGCCGAGCGGGTCGGTCGCCGGGCCGGCGGGCGCCTCGTCCTCGACGGTGTCGTCCTCGCGCCGGAGACCGGCTCCACCGTCGGCGTCCTCGGACCCAACGGCTCCGGCAAGTCCACGCTGCTGCGGCTGCTGGCCGGGCTGCTCACACCGACCGCCGGAGTCGTCACCCTCGACGGCACGCCACTGGGTGGCCTGCCCCGCCGTACGGTCGCCCGCCGCCTCGCCGTGGTCGAGCAGCAGGCCGACACACAGGTCGAGTTGACGGTCGCGGACGTAGTACGGCTGGGCCGCGTGCCGCACCGCCGCGCCTGGAAGCCGGCGTCGCCGGACGACGAGCGTGCGGTGCGCGGCGCTCTGGAGCGCACCGGCCTAGCCGACCGCGCCGACCAGCCCTGGCACACCCTCTCGGGCGGCGAACGCCAACGGGTGCAGATCGCCCGCGCGCTCGCCCAGGAACCCCGCGAACTCCTCCTGGACGAGCCGACGAACCACCTCGACATCCACCACCAGCTCGGCCTGCTCGCCCTGGTCACCGGCCTGCCGGTCACCACCGTCGTGGCCCTGCACGACCTCAACCTCGCGGCGATGTACTGCGACCAGGTCGTCGTGCTGAGCGCGGGGAGGGTCGTGGCGGGTGGTGCTCCGGGCGATGTCCTGACGGAGGAACTCATCGCCGAGGTGTACGGGGTGCGGGCCGCCGTCAGCTGTGACGGCCCCGGGCGGCGGCCTCATGTGCGGTTCCTGGGGACGCTGGGCTGAGCGGGCGGCGGGCGATCCGACGGGTGCGTTGCGGGGCCACGGAGTCTTCACCGACCGGCGTCTCGTCCCCGGGGCGACCTCTGCCCCGGGGACCTGGTCCGTCCGGCACGCCATTGGTGGGGTGTTCCCGCCACACTGGCCGGAAAAAGCCGCACGTGCCTGCGTGGGGCAGCCCGCCCGTCCTACGCTCGCCTCGTGCTGCGCATCATCGACGCCCGTACCGGCGAGCCGGTCGACGCCGCTCCGGCCCGCCGGGGCCTGACCCGTGTCGAGGTGCACGCGCCCGGCTCCGACCCGACGAATCTGCGGGTGCTGCTCGTGGCGGACCTGCTCGTGCGGGCGCTGGAGATCGGCGGCACGCCGGTGTGGGCCCTGCTGACCGGCGGGAGCCGGCAGGCGGAGCTGCGCGCGGACGCCGCGGCCCTCGGCATCCGCCCCTTCGAGGACAGCCCCGACGTCGGCGCCGGACTGGGCGAGGCCCAGGTCGTCCATGTCGCCGCCGAGGGCAGGACGGCCCCTGACGGGGTGCGGATCGCTGTCGCGCCCGTGGAGGCGACGGAGCCAGGCCCGTCGAACGGCCAGCCGGCGGGAGCCGGAACGCCGGGCGGTGTCGACCCCACCGTCCTGCGTCTCGCTCTGCTCACCCGGCACCGCAACGCCCCCGTCCGGCTGGAGGCGGCCTTCCTGGACGACGCCGGCGCCACCCTCGCCCGCTGGCGCGCCGCGGTCGCCCGTTGGGCCCGAAGGCCCTCCCGGCCCGTCCCTGACGATGTGCGGCGGCGGTTGCGTGAGGCCTGGGAGGACGATCTGGACGTGCCGCGGGTGCTCGACGAACTGCGGCGGCTGGAGAACGAGCCGGAGCTGCCGGACGGGGCCCGTTTCGAGACATACGCCTACGCCGACCGGCTGCTCGGCCTCGAACTCACCCGCGACCTGGGAGCCCTGTCATGATCGAGCGCGCCGGAGCGGGCCCGCTGCGCCGACTGGTCGTGCTGCGGCACGCCAAGTCCGCCTGGCCCCTGGACGTCGCCGACCACGAGCGCCCGCTCGCGCCGCGCGGCCGCCGGGACGCCCCCGCGGCCGGGCAGGCCCTGGCCGAGGCCGACTGCCTGCCGGACCTCGCGCTGTGCTCCACCGCCGTACGCGCCCGCCGGACCTGGGAGCTGGCCGCCGCCGAGTGGGGCACGCCCCCGCCGGTCCGCTACGACCGGCGCCTGTACGCCGCCGGCCCCGCCGGTCTGCTGGCCGTCGTGCAGGAGGTGTCGGCCGAGGTGGAGACGCTGCTGCTGATCGGGCACAACCCGGGCCTGGAGGAACTGGTCCTGGCGCTCGCCGGTGACGGTCTCGACGACAGCCTGGAGCGGGTCCGCACGAAGTTCCCTACGTCGGCCATCGCCGTACTGTCCTGGTACGGCACGACCTGGCGGGCCCTCACCCCCGGCACCGCGCTGCTCACCTCCCTGGCCGTGCCCCGGGGCGCGAAGAAGTAGCCCCGGGCCCGCGCATAGGGTGGCCGGATGCAGGACGAATACCGTACGGTCGCCCGCGCCGGCGTGCACGAGACCGAGGTCAACCGCTCCCGCTTCCTGTGCGCCCTCGCCCCGGCGGCCACCGAGCAGGAGGCGCAGGACTTCATCGCCGCGGTCCGCAAGGAACACGCCGACGCGTCCCACAACTGCTGGGCCTACGTCATCGGCGCCGACGCCTCTGTCCAGAAGGCGAGCGACGACGGCGAACCCGGTGGCACCGCCGGCGTCCCCATGCTCCAGATGCTGCTGCGCCGCGACATGCGGTACGTCGTCGCCGTCGTCACCCGCTACTTCGGCGGGGTCAAGCTGGGCGCCGGCGGGCTCATCCGGGCGTACGGCGGAGCGGTCGGCGAGGCCCTGGACACCCTCGGCACGCGTACCCGCCGCCGGTTCCGGCTGGCCACGGTCACCGTCGACCACCAGCGGGCCGGGAGGCTGGAGAACGACCTGCGTACCGGTGGGCGCGAGGTGCGGGACGTGCGCTACGGGGAGGCGGTCACGATCGACATCGCGCTGCCGGACGCCGACGTGGACGCCTTCCGGGCGTGGCTCGCCGACGCGACCGCCGGAACGGCCGGCTTCCAACCGGGCGGGGAGGCGTACGGCGACGCCTGACGCGCCGTCGGTCACCTGCGCGGCGCCCGGGAGCCGGCCCGTCGGGCGTCACCGGTGGTGGAGTGGGACGGCTGCCCGCAGCGCACCACCGAGGGCGTCGGGCACGCGTACGGGCTCCGCCCCCTCGGCCGGATCGGAGAAGGGGCGGAGCGACGGGTGCCGGAGCGGCTGTCGCGGACGGCGGCTATCGGTCGGTGCCGGTGACGGCGGGCTCTTCCACTCCGGTGGGGCCTCGGGCGCCCTCGGCCCCCGCACCCCCCGCTTCCGCGCTCGCTGGTACGCGGCCCAGCCGGACGGCGAGCAGTGCCGTGCCGACGGCGAGTGCCGCGAGGACGTAGGCGGTGAGGTCGAAGGCCTCCGCGAAGTCGGCCGTGCCGGTGTCCGGTCCCGGTGCCTGGGGATTGGTACCCAGGAAGCCGCGGTACAGGGCCCCGATGACGGCTACCCCGAAGGCCATGCCCGCTTGGGTGACGGTGTTCAGCACACCTGATCCGGCGCCCGCGTCGTCCGGGTGGACCCGGGAGAGGACGGTGTCCACCAAGGGCGCGACGACCAGGCCCTGCCCGAATCCGGAGACCCCCATCACCGCCGCGAGGCCGATCGCCTGGCTCGTGCCCTCCAGGCCGGTGACGGCGGGCACGGCGGCGAGAGAGGCCGCCATGACCAGGCCGCCCGCCACCGACACCCCGATGCCGAACCGGGCGGCGAGCCTGCGGCAGGCCGCGGAGGCGGCGATGAATCCGAGGCCGAGCGGCACAAAGACCATGCTCGCTGCCAGCGGCGTCAGCCGGAGGCCCGACTGGAGGTGGTAGGTGAGAACCAGGAACAGCCCGGCGTTGCCGGAGAAGAACAGCAGCACGGTGCCCATGCTGAGCGGGAAGCCCTTGGCCCGCAGCAGCCGGCTCGGCAGCAGCGGGTCGTTGCCCCGGGATTCCGTCCAGCGCTCCCACCGCAGGAAGGCCATGGTGCCGGCCGCACCGAGGGTGAAGCAGACGTACGTCCACCAGGGCCAGCCGTGCTCGCCGCCGAGGATCAGCGGGATGAGCACGAGAGGCAGCAGCACGGCGGTGAAGACGGCGCCGACGATGTCGAGCCGCGGCAGATCGGTGCTGCGGCTCTCGGCAATGGCGGGCACGGCCGCGCACAGGATCGCCGCGCCAATGGGCACGTTGATCAGGAAGATCACGCGCCAGCCCAGACCGGCCACGTCGAGGTCGAGCAGCAGGCCGCCGCCGACGAGGCCTGCGATGACGCCCGCGCCGATGGAGGCACCGTAGGCGCCGACGGCACGTGCGCGGTCGCGTTCGTGGACGAAGACGGCCCGGATGAGCGAGAGCACCTGCGGTGTCATCACCGCGGCCGACAAACCCTGGAGCACCCGGGCCGCGATCAGCGTGGCCGGGCCGGGCGCGAGCGCGCACAGCAGGGACGTCAGGGTGAAGGTGGCCACGCCGTACTGGAAGGTGCGCTTGCGGCCGATCCGGTCGCCGAGCCGGCCACCGGTTACCATGCCCGCTGCGTAAGCGATCACGTAACCGTCGATCACGAACTGGAGTTGGCCGAACCCGGCGTTCAGGTCCGCCTGGATCCCCGGAGCCGCGACGTTCACGATGAACATGTCGATCTGGCTCATGAACATCGCGAGCAGGACCACGGTGAGTCCCGCCCAGTCCCGGCCGGTGGCCCGGGGAGGGCCGGTGGCGGTGGCGGCCCCGGCCTCGGCTCCCGCCTTCGGGCTCGCTTTCCGTGTCTCTGTGCGCATATCACCACTCGGTTCGAACGTGCGCTGAAGCGCGCTTGTTTAGTGCTAAATTCAGATCTAAATGTAGCAGGTCGGTGTGGAGGGTGAGCTCATGACGGCATCAGAGGAAACCGATCGCCGACCGGCGGGAGAGGACCCGGTGGACGCCATCGCGGCTGCCTGGAGCCGTGAGCGGCCCCAGACCCCGGTGAGCTCCATCGGCGTGGTCACGAGGATCTGGCAGCTCGCCAAGCACTTCGGCGACGACCGCCGGCGGGTCCTCGCCGAAGCAGGGGTCGATCCGGCCACGCTCGATCTGCTCAGCGTGCTGCGCCGCAGCGGCCCGCCCTACACGCTGAGCACCCGGGACCTCGCCGGGCACTCCCTGGTGACCGCGGGCGCCATCTCCCAGCGGGTCGCGCGTGCCGAGCGCGACAACCTGGTCACGCGCCGCCCCGCCCCCGGCCGCAGCCGCGCGGTTCTGGTCGAACTGACCCCGGCCGGGCACGAGTTGGTGGAGCGCACGGTGGACCGGGTGCTCGCCCGCGAGGCGCAGCTGCTGGAACGCCTGGGCCCGGAGCGGCGCGAGGCACTCGCCGAGTTGCTGCGCGAGCTGCTCGACGACGTGCAGGACGAGCTGAACGTGCGGGGTGTGTCCCATGTCGGGCACGAGGGCCTCGACCCCACGGGGCGGGGCTGAGCCGGACCGTCGTCGGTACGGCTGCCCCGTGGCCGTCCCGGGGGAGCCGTGCCGTCCTGTTCCCGGGGCGGCGGGACCGGCTCGGTATTGGGCTCAGTACCCGTATGCGCTGGGCGTGTTCCGGCCGCCGTCCACCGGGATTTTCGCGCCGTTGACGGCCCGCACCCGGTCCGAGAGCAGGAAGGCCATCACCTCGGCGACTCCCCGCCGGGACGCCGCATGCACGATTTCAACCGCCTGCACCTCACCAACGAGAAGGACCTGCGGGCCCGGACCCAGGCGCTGCTCGCCGCCCGCTCCTCTCCCGCCTTCGACGCCGGCGAGCTCAACCCACATGCTCGACCTCCCGCAGGGCCGCTACCACACGCAGCTGCACCGCAACGGGCTGGAGACCGCGCTGCGCCTGGACCGGTGGAAACGGGAGCACGACCTCGCGCCGGAGTGACCTGTTCCACGGCATACGCGCGGACATTTCCCCTGAATTGACGCCCGATGGCTGGGGCATCCCGAGGTTCGTGATGGACCAGGTGCCCGCACGGGTTAGCGTGGTGGGTGCTGACAGCGAGCCGTGCCGGCTCGTACGGGTCGTGGAGCGGTAGCAGGGGGAGACATGCAGGTCGGAGCGGCGTCGTGAGACTGCTGCACACGTCCGACTGGCACCTGGGCCGGTCGTTCCACCGGGTGAACATGCTCGGCGCCCAGGCCGAGTTCATCGGCCACCTCGTCGCGACCGTGCGGGAGCGGGCCGTGGACGCGGTGCTCGTGTCGGGGGACGTCTACGACCGGGCCGTGCCGCCGCTCGCCGCGGTCGAGCTGTTCGACGACGCCCTGCACCGCCTCGCCGACCTCGGCGTGCCGACCGTGATGATCTCCGGGAACCACGATTCGGCCCGCCGGCTGGGCGTCGGCGCGGGCCTCATAGGGCGGGCCGGCATCCATCTGCGGACCGAGCCGTCGGCGGCCGGCACCCCGGTGGTGCTGGCCGACGCCCACGGGGACGTCGCCTTCTACGGACTGCCCTACCTCGAACCGGCCCTGGTGAAGGACGAGTTCGGCGTGGAGAAGGCCGCGCACGAGGCCGTGCTCGCCGCCGCCATGGACCGGGTCCGCGCCGACCTCGCCGCGCGAGCGCCCGGCACGCGCTCCGTCGTCCTCGCGCACGCCTTCGTCACCGGCGGCGAACCCAGCGACAGCGAACGGGACATCACCGTCGGCGGCGTGGCCGCGGTGCCCGCCGGCGTCTTCGACGGCGTCGACTACGTGGCGCTCGGGCACCTGCACGGCTGCCAGAGCCTCACCGACCGCGTCCGCTACTCCGGCTCTCCGCTGCCCTACTCCTTCTCGGAGTCCGCGCACCGCAAG
Source organism: Streptomyces azureus (assembly GCF_001270025.1). Classification (NCBI taxonomy): domain Bacteria; kingdom Bacillati; phylum Actinomycetota; class Actinomycetes; order Kitasatosporales; family Streptomycetaceae; genus Streptomyces; species Streptomyces azureus. The sequence goes on from NZ_DF968256.1 coordinate 7,068, forward strand.
AGCATGTGGCTCGTCGACCTGGCCGCCGACGGCTCCGTCGACGCCGAGCGCGTCGACTGCCCGGTGCCGCGCGCCCTGGCCCGGATCCGGGGCAGGCTGGAGGACCTGCTCGCCGACCCGGAGCTGGCGCGGCACGAGGAGGCGTGGGTCGAGGCGACGCTCACCGACCCGGTCCGCCCGGCCGACCCCATGGCCCGGCTCGCCGAGCGCTTCCCGCACACCCTCAGCCTCGTCTTCGACCCCGACCGGACCGAGGACGATCCCGAGGTGTCGTACGCCCGGCGCCTCGCCGGCCGCAGCGATCAGCAGATCGCGGAGGACTTCGTCGCCCACGTGCGCGGCGCCGGACCCGACGCGCACGAACAGGGCGTGCTGCGGGACGCGTTCGACGTGGTGCGGGCCGACGAGACCGTACGGGAGGTCGCCCGGTGAGGCTCCACCGGCTGACGGTCACCGCCTTCGGACCCTTCGGAGGCACCCAGACCGTCGATTTCGACGAGCTGTCGGCGGCCGGGCTGTTCCTGCTGCACGGACCCACCGGCGCGGGCAAGACATCCGTCCTCGACGCCGTGTGCTACGCCCTGTACGGCTCGGTGCCGGGAGCCCGGCAGGGCAGCGGACAGGGCACGGCCCTGCGCAGCGACCACGCCGCACCGGCGACCCGCACGGAGGTCACCCTCGAACTCACCGTGGCCGGACGCCGCCTGGAGATCACCCGGCAGCCGCCCTGGGAACGCCCCAAGAAACGCGGCACCGGCACGACCCTCGACAAGGCCCAGACCTGGCTCCGCGAGTACGACACCACGGCCGGGGCCTGGAAGGACCTCAGCCGCTCCCACCAGGAGATCGGCGAGGAGATCACCCAGCTGCTCGGCATGAGCCGGGAGCAGTTCTGCCAGGTCGTGCTGTTGCCGCAGGGCGACTTCGCGCGGTTCCTGCGCGCCGACGCCGAGGCCCGCGGCAAGCTGCTGGGCCGCCTGTTCGACACCCGCCGCTTCGCCGACGTCGAGAAGCGCCTCGCCGAGCGCCGCCGCGCCACCGAGACCCAGGTCCGGGACGGGGACGCCGCGCTGCTGGCCGACGCCCACCGCATGCAGCAGGCCGCGGGCGACGCCATGCGGCTGCCGGACCTGGCCCCCGGCGAACCAGGACTCGCCGACGCCGTGCTGGGCGCCGCCGCCGTCGCCCGCAGCACCGCCCGCGAACAGCTCGCCGTCGCCGAGTGCACCCTCACCGCCGCCGAGTCCGCGCAGGCCGCCGCCGCCCGTGCCCTCGACGACGTACGCGAACTCGCCCGCCTCCAGCGGCGGTTCGCTCAGGCGCGGGAACGGGCGGCGCTCCTGGAGGAACGGACCGAGGGGTACCGGCAGGCGCAGAAGCGCATGGAGCGCGCCCGCAAGGCCGAGGCGGTCGCACCCGCCCTGGACCTGCGGGAGACCGCCGACGCCGAACACCGCCGGGCGGCCGCCGCCGAGGCAGGCGCGCGTGCCCTGCTGCCCGAGACCTTCGCCGACGCGGGCGCGGCCGGACTCGCGGCCGCCGCCCGCCGGGCCGCCGAGGAACTGGGCGGACTGGACTCGGCCCGCCGCGCAGAGCGGCGGCTGACCGAACTCCTCGACGAACGCGCCGGCCTGGACCGCCAGGAACGCGCCGACGCCGACGTCCTTCAGGAGGCGGACGCCTGGCTCGACGGCTGGGAGGAGACGCGCACCGCCCTCCAGGCCGGCGTCGACTCCGCGCAGCAGGCCGCCTCCCTCGCCGAACAGCTCGCCGTGCGCCGCGAGCCCGCGCGGCAGCGGCTGAAGGCGGCCCGGCTGCGCGACCAGCTCGCCGAGGACACGAACAAGGCCGTAGAGCAGGTCCGCACCGCACAGGAAGAGGTGCTGGGCGCCAAGCAGCACTGGCTCGACCTGAAGGAACAGCGCCTGACCGGCATCGCCGCCGAACTGGCCGCGCACCTCACCGACGGCGAGCCCTGCGCCGTCTGTGGTGCCACCGAACACCCCGCCCCGGCCCGCAAGGTCGCCGGGCACGTCGACCGCGAGGCCGAGGAAGACGCCCTGGCCGCCTACCAGCACGCCGACGAACAGCGTGCCGAGCGCGAGCGGAACCTCGGTGTCGTCCGGGAGGCGCTGGCCGCCGCCACCGCCGAGGCCGGTGACACCCCCACCGGACAACTCGCCCGCGAGGCCGAGGAGCTGGAGGAACAGTACTCGCGGGCCCGCCGGGGCGCCGCCGAGCTGCACGCCGCGCAGGAACGGCTGCGGCAGGCCGGGCACGAGCACGAGCGGCGCGTCGCCGCCCGGCAGGAGGCCGCCGTGCGGAGCGCCGCCCGGGTCGGTCACCGGGAGCGGCTGGAGAGCGAACGCGCCGCCCTGGAGGAGGAGCTGGACCGGGCGAGGGGCGCCCTGGACAGCGTCGCCGCCCGGGCCGCGCAACTGGAGCGCCGAACCGCGCTGCTCACGGACGCCGCCGACGCCGCCCGCGCCGCCGAGGACACCGCCCAGCGGCTCAAGGACGCCGACGCCCGCCTCTCCGACGCGGCCTTCCGCGCCGGCTTCGACACCCCGCGGGACGCGGCCGCCGCCCTCCTCGACGACGCCGCCCACCGCGAGCTGCAACGGCGGCTGGACGCCTGGCAGACCGAGGAGGCCGCCGTACGGGCCGTCCTCGCCGAGGCCGACACCGCGGCCGCCGCCCGGCAGCAGCCCGCCGACCTCGCCTCGGCGCAGCTTGCCGCCGACGCCGCGGCCCGCCGGCTGCGTGACGCCGCCTCCGCCCACGACGCCGCCGTCCGGCGCTGCGCCGAACTCGACCGGCTCTCCGCCCGGGCGACCGCCTCCGTCCGCCGGCTGGCGCCGCTGCGCGAGGAGTACGACCGGGTCGCCCGCCTGGCCGGCCTCACCGCCGGCACCTCGGCGGACAACGAACGCCGGATGCGCCTGGAGTCGTACGTGCTGGCGGCCCGCCTGGAACAGGTCGCCGCCGCCGCGACCGTACGGCTGCGGCGCATGTCGTCCGGCCGCTACACCCTCGTCCACTCCGACGACCGCACCGGACGCGGCCGCAGCGGACTCGGACTGCACGTCGTCGACGCCTGGACCGGCCGCGAGCGGGACACGGCGACGCTCTCGGGCGGCGAGACGTTCTTCGCCTCGCTCGCCCTCGCCCTCGGCCTCGCGGACGTCGTCACCGATGAGGCGGGCGGGGTGCGGCTGGACACCCTCTTCATCGACGAGGGCTTCGGCAGCCTCGACGACCAGACCCTCGACGAGGTCCTCGACGTCCTGGACTCCCTGCGCGAACGCGACCGCAGCGTCGGCATCGTCAGCCACGTGCCCGACCTGCGGCGGCGGATCCACGCCCAACTGGAGGTCGTCAAGGGCAGGTCCGGATCGGTGCTGCGGCAGCGCGGCGTGGGCTGAGGTCAGCGGCCCAGGCCGCCGCCCACTTCCGCGCCGGTCTCGCCTTCCACACCGACGTGTCCGACGTCGCCGCCCTCGCGGCCGGCGGCGACCCCGGCTTCGTCGTCGTCGACTCCCGCTCCACCGAGGCGTGGGACCAGGGCCGCATCCCCGGCGCCGTCGACCTGCCGACCGCGCTCGCCCGCGAACAGGCCGCACACGTCCTCGGCAGGCCGGTACCGGTCGTGACGTACTGCTGGGGCCCCGGCCGCAACGGCGCCGCCCGTGCCCTCGCCGAACTCGGCTACCTGGTCAAGGAGATGCTCGGCGGTTTCGACTGGGTGCGCGAGGGCCTCGAGTTCGAGACCTGGCAGGGCCCGGAACGGCGTGCCCCGGATCCCCTGACGGCACCCGCGGAGGCCGGCGACTGCGGCTGCTGACCCGCGAAACCCTGAAGGGAGTTGACCATGTAGGTTCTTGCGCCATGGTGCGATACGCGGAGCCGGGCGTCGTGGAATGGGTGGAGTCGGGCGGCGGGCCGCTGATAGCGGTACCCGAGACGGTTCTGCCGTTCTGGGCGGGTGCCGACGGCGAGGAGACGGCCTCGGATTACGACCGGGCCTGTGAGGTGGACGGGCACGTCGGGCTCCTGCCGGTCGGCGACTGCACGGCCCTGGTCCTGGGCGACGAGCCTGCCTCGACGGCCTATCTGCCCGACCAGGGGATGTTCGTCCGGTGGTGCGCGGCGAATTCCGAGGACGAGTTGCTGGCGAGCGTGCCGGTGGCAGTCGACACGGCGGAGTGGGAGCCGGAGGTTCTGTGGGAGGTGCCGGGGGCTGTGCTGCTTTTCGACGCGGCATGGCCTGGGGCGGAGCCGGACCCTTCGGGGATCGAGCGGGTCCGGGTGGGGCTGGAGCCGGGGCGCTACGCGGTTCGGGCGGCTCGGGTGCAGCCCGGGCCCGAAACGTGGTTGGGCTTGGTTCAGTTGAGGTTGCTTGTGCCCAGGTGACCGTGGGGTCTTCGCTGTTCGGCGAGTGCGGGTCGTCTGTGGCTGGTCGCGCAGTTCCCGCGCCCCTGAGGGGGCGATATTCGCGTGCATCGGTCCCAGAGGCCCGGCCACGATGATCGTATGCCTCGACTTCCTCAGCCCCGTCCCGAAGAACTCCGCCGCGACCCCCTGCCCCTGCGCGGCCGCACAGCCCTCGTCACCGGTGCCAGCCGGCGCAGTGGCATCGGGCACGCCGTGGCCCGGCGCCTCGCCGCCTACGGGGCGAGTGTCTATCTGCACCACCATGTGCCGCACGATGCCGGTCAGCCCTGGGGCGCCGACCGTCCCGAGGACGTGGTCGCGTCCGTGCGCGAGGCGCTCGGGGATCCCGCAGCCCGGGTCGTCGACGGGCCCGGTGATCTCGCCGATCCGGCCGTGCCCGGTGAACTCGTCGGCAGGGCCGCCGAGGCGCTCGGCGGGCGTCTCGACATCCTCGTCGCCAACCACGCGCAGAGCGGGTTCGACGGCTCCCTGGACGAGATCGACACGGCGATGCTCGACAGGCACTGGGCGGTCGACACCCGCTCCGTGATCCTGCTGCTCCAGGCCTATGCGCGGCTGCGTTCCGCGCTGCCGCCGCGCAGCCCGGGCGGACGCGTGGTGATGATGACCTCCGGCCAGGACATCGCGGGCGGCATGCCCTGGGAGCTCGCCTACGCCCTCCAGAAGGGCGCCCTCGCCTCCGTCACCCGCTCCCTGGCGACGGCGCTCGCCGACCACGCGGTTACCGTGAACACCGTCAATCCGGGGCCCGTGGACACGGACTACATGACCGGCGAGGACTACGAGGCCATCGCGGAGCTCTTCCCCGCCGGGCGGTGGGGCATGCCCGACGACCCGGCCCGCCTCATCGCCTGGCTGGCCACGGACGAGGCGGAGTGGGTCACCGGGCAGGTCATCGACTCCGAGGGCGGCTTCCGCCGTTGACTTCCCCTGGAGGCCGACTTCCCCTAGAGCCGGGACAGTTCGTCCACCAGGTCGTCCAGGCCCAGCGAGCCCTGCGACAGGGCCGCCATGTGCCAGGCCTTCGGATCGAAGGCGTCGCCGCGCCGGGCGCGGGCCTTCTCGCGGCCCAGCAGCCAGGCCCGCTCGCCGAGCTTGTAGCCGATGGCCTGGCCCGGCATGGACAGATAGCGGGTCAGCTCGCTCTCCACGAAGTCCGCGGGCCGGCTGCTGTGCGAGCCGAAGAACTCCTGCGCCAGCTCGGGCGTCCAGCGCTCGCCCGGGTGGAAGGGGGAGTCGTCCGGGATCGCCAGCTCCAGGTGCATGCCGATGTCGATGATGACGCGCACGGCACGCATCATCTGCGCGTCAAGGTAACCGAGCCGGCGCTCCGGGTCCGTCAGGAAGCCCAGTTCGTCCATCAGGCGCTCGGCGTACAGGGCCCAGCCCTCGGCGTTGGCGCTCACCATGCCGACACTCGCCTGGTAGCGGGAGAGGTTCTGCGCCACGTGCTTCCACTGCGCCAGCTGGAGGTGGTGGCCGGGCACGCCCTCGTGGTACCAGGTCGACACCAGGTCGTAGACGGGGAAGCTCGTCTCGCCCATGGTCGGCAGCCAGGTGCAGCCCGGGCGCGTGAAGTCGTCCGACGGCGGCGTGTAGTAGGGAGCCGCGGCGCTGCCCGGAGGGGCGATGCGCGACTCCACCCGGCGCACCCGCTCGGCCAGGTCGAAGTGGGTGCCGTCGAGCGCGTCGATCGCCTCGTCCATCAGGGACTGCAACCAGTCGCGGACCTCGTCGACGCCCTCGATGTGCGTGCCGTGCTCGTCCAGGTGCGCCAGCGCCACCCACGGAGTGGCGGCACCGGGCAGGATCTTCTCGGCCTCCGCCTTCATCTCGCCGAGGAGGCGGTGGTACTCGGACCAGCCGTACGCGTACGCCTCGTCCAGGTCGAGATCCGTGCCGTTGTAGTACCGCACCCAGCGCGCGTACCGCTCCCGGCCCACCACGTCCGGCGCGCCCTCGATCGCCGGCGCGTACACGTCCCGCATCCAGTCGCGCAGCCGCAGAACCGCCTCGGTGGCCGAGCGGGCCGCCGTGTCCAGCTCGGACCGCAGCGCCTCGGGGCCGGCGGCCGCGAAGGTCTCGAACCAGCCACGGCCCTCGCCGTCGGCGTCCGCCCACTCGCCGAGCTGCTCCACGAACGTGGCCGTGGCACGCGGCCCGCCGTACAGCTTCCGCTCCAGGCCGAGCGCCAGGGACTCCCGGTACCCCTCCAGCGCGGCCGGGACCGCGCGCAGCCGCTCGGCGATCGCCGCCCAGTCCTCCTCCGACTGCGCCGGCGTCACGGTGAACACCTGGCGCACCGCATGAGCGATGGAGCTCAGATTGCTGACGGAACGCAGACTCTCCTCGGCCTCGTGCACGCCGAGCTCGGCGTTGAGCCGCTCACGCAGCAGCCGCGCGCACCGGCGCTCGATGTCACTGTCCGCGCCGGGCAGCCGCTCCGCCTCGTCCAGCCGGGCCAGCGTCCGGCGCGCCAGCTGCGCGAGCGCCTCCTGCCCCGCGGGCGAGGTGTCGGGCAGCCTGCCCGAACTCTCCTTGACGCCGAGGAACGTGCCGGTGATCGGGTCGAGGGCGACGAGCTCGTCGACGTACGCGTCGGCGACCTCACGGGGCAGCGGGCTCTTGATCTCAGACATGCGGTCCATCCTGGTACGACGTGCAGCGCACGTCACGCGGATTGAGCCGAGGGCGAAGGCGGCAGCAGCGGCCCGCACTCCCACTGCTGGAAGATCAGCCGGGTCTCCACACGAGCCACCTCCCGCCGCGAGGTGAACTCGTCCAGCACGAGCCGCTGAAGGTCGGCCATGTCGGCGACCGCGACATGGACGAGGTAGTCGTCCGGCCCGGTCAGGTGGAAGACCGTCCGCGACTCCGGCAGGGCGCGGATCCGCTCCACGAACGGCCCCACCAGCTCCCGCCGGTGCGGCCTGACCTGCACCGACAGCAGGGCCTCCAGCCCTCGCCCCAGCTTGGCCGGATCCAGCTCCAGCCGGTGCCCCAGGATCACGCCCGAGCGGCGCAGCCGGGCCACCCGGTCCAGACAGGTCGACGGCGCCACCCCGACCTGGGCGGCGAGATCCCGGTACGTCGTCCGGGCGTCGTTCTGCAACAGCCGCAGCAGGTGGAGATCGACCGGGTCCAGTACGACAGATTCCGCCATCGGCCGAACGTAGCACGGGCTTCTCACCCTCGGGCCCGGTCGGTGTTCACCCTTCCGTCATGGACACAGCGAGCATGGGCGCCCACGACGACGTACGCACCGCACCGAGAGCACTCGCCACCGAGGCCGTCCACGCCGGGCGGGACGACCTCGCCCGGCAGGGGCTGCACGCCCCGCCGATCGACCTGTCCACCACCTACCCGTCGTACGACAGCCGCGGCGAGGCGGCCCGTATCGACGCGTTCGCGGCCACCGGGGCGGAGCCGGACGGCCCGCCCGTGTACGGGCGGCTGGGCAATCCGACCGTCGCCCGCTTCGAGACCGCGCTGGCCCGCCTGGAGGGCACCGAGGCGGCGGTCGCGTTCGCCAGCGGCATGGCCGCCCTGAGCGCCGTCCTGCTCGTACGCGCCTCCATGGGGCTGCGGCACGTGGTGGCCGTACGCCCCCTCTACGGGTGCAGCGACCATCTGCTGACCGCCGGGCTGCTGGGCTCGGAGGTGACCTGGACCGACCCGGCCGGAATCGCGGAGGCACTGCGTCCGGACACCGGCCTGGTGATCGTGGAGTCCCCGGCCAACCCCACGCTGGCCGAGGTCGACCTCCGGGCCGTCGCACACGCCTGCGGCTCGGTGCCGCTGCTCGTGGACAACACGTTCGCCACGCCGGTGCTCCAGCGCCCCGCCGGACAGGGCGCACGGCTGGTGCTGCACAGCGCCACCAAGTACCTCGGCGGCCACGGGGACGTGCTGGCGGGCGTCATCGCCTGCGACGAGGACTTCGCGGGCCGGCTGCGGCAGGTCCGCTTCGCGACGGGCGGCGTCCTGCACCCCCTGGCTGGCTATCTGCTGCTGCGCGGCCTGTCCACCCTCCCCGTCCGGGTACGGGCCGCCTCCGCCAACGCCGCCGAACTCGCCCACCGCCTCGCCGCCGACCCGCGCGTAGCCCGTGTGCACTACCCGCGCATCGGCGGCGCGATGGTCTCCTTCGAGACACACGGCGACCCTCACGAGGTCATCGCCGGTGTCCGCCTGATCACCCCGGCGGTGAGCCTCGGCAGCGTGGACACCCTCATCCAGCACCCGGCCTCCATCAGCCACCGCATCGTGGACGCGGACGACCGCAGGGTGGCCGGGGTGAGCGACCGGTTGCTGAGGATGTCGGTGGGCTTGGAGGACGTGGAGGACCTCTGGTCGGATCTCGACCAGGCGCTGAAGCGCCCCACCAGGGGCGCGGAGCTGTACTGATATGCGGCCCCGCCGCGTGGGCGCGACAAGCCGCGACGAACCCGCACCCGCCGACACACAGACGCTCCTACGACGCTGAGGCGCTCCCCAACTCACCCGCACTCGACCCGACCGGCTCACCCAGCCGCGCGGTGATGACCAAGGTCCCCTCCTCGACCTGATAGTCGAGGGGGAGGCCCAGCCCCCGCATCGCAGCAACCATCCCGGTGTTGGACGACTGCGTCACGGCGTACACACTCCTGCAACCCCCTTCCGCGGCCATCGCGACCAGCCGGCCCAGCAACTCCCCGCCGACACCACGCCGCTGCCACGCGTCCTCGACGATCAACGCGACTTCCGTCTCGTCCCCGTCCCACAGCAGATGCCCGAGCCCGACCAGCCGCCCGGAGGCCGTCTGCACGGCGAGGGTACGGCCGAAGCGCGGACTGAGCAGGTGGTTGAGATACCGGTCGGCGTCCCCGACCGGCCCGTGGTAGCGCAGCCTGAGCGTGCGGTCCGAGCACCGCTCGTGCATCGCCCTGGCCGCCTCCAGATCACGGGTGTCGGCCCGGCGCACCGTGATGTCGCTGCCCTCGGCCAGAGTGAGCACGTCCCGGCCGTGCGGGACGCGCGGCCCGAGCCGGGCGTCCAGTTCCACCAGGGCCCTGGCCCGGGCGAACTCGGTCGGTGTGAAGGCCAGGTACGGCCGCTCCACGGTGATGACTCCGCCTTCCGGGGCGCGCAGGCGCATCACGGTGTCGTCGAGGGCTCCCTCCACCGGGACACCGTGGGACGCCCGGCCGCCGCCGGCCGGGGCGGGCTGGGAACGGATCGTGCACCGGCCCAGCAACTGGCGCAGCGCCAGGGGAAGTTCCGCGGCATCCAGGGCGGTCCGGGTGGCGAGGCCCAGCACCCGGGTCGGCGCGTCCACCAGGTCGTGGGCGTCGGCCCGCTCGAGCCAGGTGTCGGTGCCGCCGGCCGTCCGGACCGCCGTGGCGATCCCCGAGGCCGGCAGCTCGCCCGGGGCACGCAGCAGGAACTCGTCCACCGTGCCCTCGGCCAGCGGATGTGTCTGGAGGCTGAGGATGTCGACCCGGTGCCCGGCGAGGGCCGTGCACAGGGCCGCCAGCGATCCGGGCTCGTCCTTCACCGTGGTCCGCATCCGCCACAGCGTGTTCGATGCAGGCGTCTTCGCCCCCGGCACCGGCTCCGGTGCCGGGGACTCGGTATCGTCCGTCGGCGGCGCGTGTTCGTGGCGTCGTGTTCGCCAGGTCTGGAGCGCCGCCGCGACCCGCTGCCACGGGTTGGCCGGGCGGCAGTCGTTCAGGTGCGTCGCATCAGTCACTTTTCGCATCATGCACCCACTGTGACCGAACGGTGTTGCGTGATCACGAACGCATTGTGACCGGCGGGTAAAAGGGTTGGCTTGCCCTCTTTATCGACCCTTCAAACGTTGCGCGCCGTACCTTACGCCGTGCCTGACGCCGCACCTCGCGTCGCACCTCACTGGCCGACCAGGCCCGGCTGGAGCACCTTCGTGAACAGCACGGTGCCGTCCTGCTCGCGCAGACGCACCGTCAACTCGCCGCTGCCGCCGTCGATGTCGACCTCGCCGAAGAACTGGTAGCCCCCGGCGGGGGAGACGTTGGCGGTCGTCGGTGCTTTCAGGAACACACGGTCGGGACCGAAGGTGCCGTCGAGCGTGTTCGCCGGGAACGCACCGGCGTTCAGCGGGCCCGACACGAACTCCCAGAACGGCTCGAAGTCGGTGAAGGTGGCCCGCGACGGCTGGTAGTGCTGCGCCGAGGTGTAGTGGACGTCGGCCGTGAGCCACACCGTGCCGGTGATCCTGCGGTGCTTGACGAAACGCAGCAGCTCGGCGATCTGGAGCTCACGGCCCAGGGGCGCCCCGGGGTCGCCCTGGGCCACGGCCTCGATGTTCGGCCTGCCGTCGCCGGTGTCCGGGACGACCAGCCCGATCGGCATGTCGGAGGCGATCACCTTCCACACCGCGCGGGAGCGGGACAACTCGCGCTTGAGCCACTCCAGCTGCTCGCGGCCGAGGATGCCCTGCGGGTCGGTGGGCTGGTCGTCCGGCGAGTTGGCGTTGCGGTAGGTGCGCATGTCCAGCACGAAGACGTCCAGCAGCGGGCCGTGGTGCTGCACCCGGTAGACGCGGCCGTCGGGGCGGCGCAGCGTGGAGATCGGGAAGTACTCCGAGAAGGCGCGGCGGGCGCGGGCGGCGAGCACGTCGACGTTCTTCTCGGTGTACCGGGTGTCGCCGAGGATCTCGCCCGGGTACCAGTTGTTGGTGACCTCGTGGTCGTCCCACTGGATGATGGAGGGGACCCGGGCGTTGAAGGCGCGCAGGTTCTCGTCCAGCAGGTTGTAGCGGAAGTTGCCGCGGAACTCCGCCAGGGTCTCGGCGACCTTCGCCTTCTCCTCGGTGGTGATGTTCCGCCAGGTACGGCCGTCGGGCAGGGCCACGGTCTCGGTGAGGGGCCCGTCGGCGTAGATGTTGTCGCCGCTGCAGATGAAGAAGTCCGGGTCGAGGGCGGCCATCGCCTCGTAGATCCGGTAGCCGCCGAGCTCCGGGTTGATGCCCCAGCCCTGACCGGCCAGGTCGCCGGACCAGACGAACCGCACGCCGTCACGCCGCTTGTCGGAGGCCGTGCGGAAGGTGCCGGTGACCGGCTCGCCGGTGCGGCGCGGGTCGTCCGGGTCGGCGAGCAGTACCCGGTAGTGGATCTGCTCGCCGGACGGCAGGCCGCGAAGCCGGGTCGTGCCGGTGAAGTCGGTGCCCTGACCCAGCAGCGGGCCGTGCCATCTGCGCGGGTTGCGGAACGACTCGGTCGCCGACGTCTCGACGATCATCCGGGCCGGCCGGTCGGACCGCACCCACACCAGCCCGGAGTCGCAGGTCACGTCTCCCGCCTGCACACCCCACCCCGCCTTCGGACGCCCCGACCGCGCGAAGGCCGGCGCCGCGCCGAGAGCGGTGGGCAGGGTGAGGGCCGCCGACGCGGCGAGGGAGCCACGCAGGACGCTACGGCGCGCGGGGAACGGACGGTGTGACATGGATGCGCCTCCAGGGACGAGATCCGGCCAGTGTGCACAGCCACAACTACTGGCACGCCGCAGCGCACACACGAACCCCAAGTGAACAACTGACCGCAGCGGGAGGGGAACCGGCGGGAACCCGCGAGCTCAGCCGGAGTCACCCGTGGCCGCCTCCGCCATCAGACGTACGCCCTCGTGGATCCGGGCGGGCGGTACGTGCGCGTAGCCCAGAACGAGCCGTGTCCGCTTCGGCGCGTCGGTCTCCTCCCGCGCGGGACGCGGGTGTGCGTAGGCCGACAGGGGGCGTACCGCCACCCCGGCCGCCGTCACGCGGGTGAGGAAACGCTCCTCGGGGCCGTAGCGCTCCGGCAGGGTGGCGATCACGTGCAGGCCGGCGGCGATGCCCGAGACCCGGGAGCCGGGGAAGTGCTCGTCGAGGGCGGCGGTCAGGGCGTCACGGCGCTCACGGTAGGCGCGCTGGCAGCGGCGCAACTGGCGGTCGTAGTCGCCGCGCTCCAGGAAGCGGGCGAACAGTGCCTGGTCGAGGGCCGGATGGCCGAGGTCCAAGGTGCGCTTGCGTTCGACGATCTCCTCCGCCCAGGACTCGGGCACCAGCAGCCAGCCCAGCCGCAGGCCGGGCGCGAGGGACTTGCTGACCGAGCCCGTGTAGGCGACGTGGTCCGGGTCGAGGCCCTGGAGCGCGCCGACGGGAGCGCGGTCGTAGCGGAAGTCGCCGTCGTAGTCGTCCTCCAGGACGATGCCGTCCACGGACCGCGCCCAGTCCAGCAGCGCGGCGCGACGGCGGGCCGAGTAGGCGATGCCGGTGGGGAACTGGTGGGCCGGCGTCGTCACCACGGCCCGCACACCCGACGCCCGCAGCGGTTCCAGGGCGATTCCCTCGCCGTCCACCGGCAGCGGTACGGCGGTGGCTCCGGCCGAGGCGTACAGCGCGTCGTGCTGGGGACTGCCCGGGTCCTCGACACCCACCGTGCGCACCCCGCGCCCGTGCAGCGCGAAACCCAGCAGCGTCGCCGCCTGGGCCACCCCGGAGACCACCACGATCCGCTCCGGGTCGGCCACCACACCCCGTCGCCGGGCGAGCAGTTCGGCCAGCGCGGTACGCAGCCGGGGCAGCCCGCGCGGATCGGGATACCCCAGCTCATGGTGCGGCAGTTCCGCCAGCACACCGCGCTGCGCGGCGGCCCACGCCGAGCGCGGGAACAGCGACAGGTCCGGCATCCCGGGCACGAAGTCCGCCCGGGCCCCGGGGGAGCGCGGAGCGAGGTCGTGCGCCCGCGGCCGGGCGGCCCGCACGGCCGAGCCCACCCACGTCCCGGCGCCCCGGCCGCTGCGCAGATAACCCTCCGCCGTCAGCTGCTCGTACGCCTCCGTGATCAGCCCGCGCGAGACCCCCAGATCGGCCGCGAGGTCCCGGCTCGACGGCAGCCGCGTGCCCGGTGCGAGCCGGCCCGAGCGGACCGCCTCGCGCAGCGCCGCCTGGAGGGAACGGCCACGCGTGCGTGCCGGTGCCGAAGCGGCCGGGAGCAGCAGCTCCCAGGCGGGCGACGCGGGTTCGTTGCGGTCCATGCGGTCAGTCTGCCGGATCCGTCGGCGGGCCTTCCGTCACCCGCCTTGCATGGGACGGCGGCTGTCGGCCACCAGCGTCCGAGCGCGCGTCGGCGTGCGTCGGCCGCGCCCCCGGCGTGCGCTGCGGTTCCCCGATCGGGGTAGTTGCCGGGCCGGAGGACAGGGCAGTTTCCGCCCGTGATCACCGTGCTGAACGTCCACGAACGTGAGCTGCCCGCGGCACCGGCAGCCGTCGGCACCTTGATCGACTCCCTCGGCACCGGGAACGACCGGCTCTGGCCGCCCGGCTGGCCGCCGGTGCGCTTCGACGGGCCGCTGGCCGTCGGCGCGTCGGGCGGCCACGGTTCCGTGCGGTACGAGGTGAGTCACTACGTGCCGGGGGAGTGGGTGCGGTTCCGCTTCACCGGCCCGCGCGGATTCCGGGGCTTCCACGAGTTCAGCGTCCAGCGCCTGGGCGAGGAGCGCACCGTCCTGCGCAACACCCTGGTGCTGCGCCCCCGGGGAGTGCGCTGGTTCGGCTGGCTGCTGTTCTTCCGCCCCCTGTACGACGCGGCGTTCCGGCAGAGCCTGGACTGCGCCGAGCGCGCACTGACCGGGAAGGTCGCGCGTCCGACCGACTGGGGCTGGTACGTACGGCTGTTGCGCGCCGCGACCGCGCGGGTGGCGCCCGAGTCGGCCGAGTGACGACGACCGACCGGCCGGGCGCCCGGCCCCTCAGCGGCTGCCGTCGAGGAGGACCCGGGCGACCAGGGCCGGGTCGTCGTTCATCGGGACGTGGCCGCAGCCGGGCAGCCTTACCAGCCGGGCGCGGGGGATGACGCTCTTGGCCCGCACGCCCTGGCGAGGGATCAGCAGCCGGTCCCGGTTGCCCCACGCCACGGTGACCGGTGTGCCCACGATGTCGTCGGTGAACTGCACGGACCTGCCGGAGCGGAGAGTCTCGGAGAACCCCTGGGACCGGGCCAGGGCGAGCGTCTCGGCGACCACGGCCTCGGGCGAACGACGGCCCGGGCGGGCGTAGATGGTGCTCGTCAGCAGCGTGCGGCCGATCGCCGGGCGGGCCAGTCGTTCGACGACGGGCAGCGGCATCCGCTGGGCAATCTGCCGCATCGTCATCAGCACCGTGAACGCGTAGCGGCGCTCGAGCTCGTTCCAGAACCCCGCGGGGGACAGGGCGGTGACGGAGCGGACGAGCTGCGCCCGGGCCAGGTCCAGGGCCAGCAGGCCGCCCAGCGAGTTGCCCGCCACGTGCGGCCGTTCGATCTCCAGCGCCTCGCAGAGCGCGGCGAGGACGGTGTTCATGGTCGGCAGGTCGTGCGCCATGCCGTCCGGCAGCGCCGGCGACTCGCCGCACCCCGGCAGGTCCACGGCGATCACGTCCCGCTCGGCCGCCAGCGCGGGTATCACCGGGTCCCACACCTGCCGGTGGTGACCGATGCCGTGCAGCAGGAGCAGCGGTTCGCCGCTGCCCCGACGCGTGTAGGACAGGGTCACGTTCTGCTCGCCGTGTGCGGAGGCGACTTTGAAGGAGACGGTGACGGACATGCGGTGCTCCTCGGCTGTACTCGCTGACGGACGCCGTAGACAGCTTGTCAGCAATTACTACCGGCGGGTAGCCCCGAGTTGCCGCCACCGTCCCGGCCGCGGCTGTCCGGGAGGGGCGATTCCGCCTGGACAGCGCCGGACCGGTGGGTTGGGATGGAACCCGTGACCACCGAGACCGCGACCGACGTCTTCGAAGAGCACCGCCCCGTCCTGCTGGGCGTCGCCTACCGCATGCTGGGCCGCGTCGCCGACGCGGAGGACGTGGTCCAGGAGGCCTGGCTGCGCTGGTCGGGCAGCGATCGCGGCGATGTGCGCGAACCGCGCGGCTACCTCGTACGGATCACCACCCGCCTCGCCATCGACCGGCTGCGCGAGATCAAGGTCCGCGGGGAGACGTACGTGGGTCCGTGGCTGCCCGAGCCGTACGTCACCGACTTCGGCGACACCGTGCCGGACACCGCTGAGCGGGCCGTGCTCGCGGACTCCGTCTCGCTCGCCCTCCTCGTCGTGCTGGAGTCTCTGTCACCGTTGGAGCGGGCGGTGTTCGTGCTGCGTGAGGCCTTCGGCTTCCCGTACGCCGACATCGCCGCCATGCTCGACCGCGGCGAACCGGCCGTGCGCCAGCTGGCCGGAAGGGCGCGCAAGCACGTCGAGGAGCGGCGGCCGCGCTACGAAGTCGACCCGGCCCGGCGGCGCGACCTCACCGAACGGTTCCTCGCCGCCGCGGCGGGCGGCGACCTCGAAGGGCTGATGGAACTGCTCGCCCCGGACGTCCGGCTCGTCGGCGACAGCGGAGGCAGGAAGCGGGCGCCGCTGCGGGTCCTGCGGACCGCGGACAAGGTGGGCCGCTTCCTCGTCGGCGCCGCGCGGAAGAGCTACTCCGGCCTCTCCGTGCGTTTCCTGGAGCTCAACGGCGGCCCGGCCGTGCTGTTCCTGTCCGGCGGCAGGCCCGACTCCGTCTTCCAGCTCGACGTCGCCGACGGCCGTGTCCAAGCGGTCTACATCGTCCGCAACCCTGACAAGCTGCGCTCGCTGGCCGCCGTCTAGACGGCGCCGCAGAACCACCGCCGCGCCCTCGCATGAACCTCCCGTGAACGTTCCCGGCCATTGGTCTTGACCAAGCATCAGGGCCGCCCTATGGTCGCAGAGAAGTGAAACAACCTTTAAAAAACAAGGGCGCTAAAGCCGCCGACCACGGCGATTGCGGAGGACAGGGTGGGGACCACGCAGTTGGAATCGGTGCCGGAACCGAAGTACTGGCATCTCAAGACCGTGCTCAGTGAAGCGCTCGACTCGGAGTTCTCCGTGGGGGAGATCCTGCCCAACGAGCGCGACCTCGCGGCCCGCTTCGGCGTCGCCCGCGCCACGCTCCGCCAGGCCCTGGAGCAGCTCGAACTGGAGGGCAGGCTCCAGCGCCGCCGCGGTGTCGGCACAACCGTCGCGCCGCCCCGCATGGGCGTCTCCCTGGGCACCGGCCCGCACACCTGGCCGGGCGGCCCCGAGGACGACTGGCAGCCCGTCGACTGCACGGCGGCGGTGCCGCCCGCGGCGGTCGCCGAGGCGCTGGAGACCGGCCTGGAGGAGCCCGTGCACATCGTGCGGCGCTCCCGGGTCTCGCACGGTCGGCCCGTCGCCGCCGAACTGCTGTACGTCCCGCAGTCCTCGGTGCCCGAGCTCGCCGGCATCGACGCGCCGTCCGGAGCGGCACGCGCGCGTGCGGTGCTGGGCGAGCTCCAGCGGCTGGAGCTGGAGCGGCAGGAGAACGCGGTGGAGCTCGGCTCCGCCGGGGCCGACGACGCGAAGGAACTGGACCGGCTGCCGGGGGCGCCCGTGCTCGTGGTGACGACCCGGTTCGTCGCCGCGGGGCGCGCGGCCGCGTTGTCCGTCGCGACGTATCGCGCTGACACGTGTCGGTTGACCTTCGGTGATGCGGGGGGCGTGGAGATCCACGCCGGGCCGCAGCGGCAGGCGTCCTGACCGTCGCCACCATCCGGGTGCGGTCCGTGGGGGGGCTGCCGGTTCGTCGTGGCTGGTCGCGCAGTTCCCCGCGCCCCTGTAGGCGTTGTCGTCAGCGGCGAGTCGTCGTCGTGCCTTCCACGCTGAAGAGCTGCTCCTCCACGTGGTCCAGAGCCAGGCGCAGGGCGCCCGTGGCCACTGCCGCGTCTCCGAGGCGGGACAAGGTCACCTGCGGAGGGCGCAGACAGTAGTGGGCCAGTTCCTGGCGGAGGGGATCCAGGACGCCGTCCAGGCCTGCTGCCCAGCCGCCGATCACGACCAGTTCCGGGTCGAGGGCGAGGACCAGGGCCGCCACGTCGTGGACCAGGCGCTGGAGGAAGCGGTCGACTGCCGCGCGGGCCCGCTGGTCGCCCTCGCGGGCCTGCGCGAAGACCTCGGCGACGGCCTGTTCGTCGAGCGGGTGCAGCGGTTCGTCCGTGGTGGACAGCAGCGTCTCCGGTGTCACCTCCCGGCCGAGCAGATGCAGCGCGCCGATCTCGCCGGCCGCCCCGCCGTAGCCCCGGTGCAGCCGCCCCCCGATCAGCGAACCGGCGCCCGGGCTCAGCCCCGCCAGCACGAACACCACGTCGTCCGACTCGGTGGCCGCCCCCTTCCAGTGCTCGGCGACGGCCGCCGCGTTGGCGTCGTTCTCGACCAGGACCGGGCACTTGAACGACCGGCTCAGCCGCTCGCCCAGCCGCAGCCCCGTCCACCCGGGCAGCGCGGTGCTCAGCCGTACCGTGCCGTCCGCCTCGACGATCCCGGGTGTCGCCACGCCCACGGCCCGAAGCGAGCCGCGTGCGACACCGGCCCGGCGCAGCAGCTCGGCGACGGCGCCGCGCAGCCGCTCCAGCCGCTCGTCGGCCCCCGCCGTCTCGGGCACGTCCTTGGCCTGGGAGCCGATCACCCGGCCGTCCAGGTCGGCCAGCAGCGCGGCCACCCGGTGCGCGCCGATCTCCAGCCCCAGCAGATGCCCGGCCTCCGCCCGGAACCGGAACCGCCGCGCCGGCCGCCCCTGCCGCCGGGCGGCACCCTCCTCGGCCGCCTTCTCGACGACGAGGCCGGCCTCGATGAGCCCTTCGACGACGCCCTCGACGGTCGGCCGGGACAGCCCCGTCACCCGGGTGATCTCGGTCAGCGTCGCGCAGTCCGTGGCACGCAGCGCGTGCAGCACCACCGCGGAGTTGATCCTTCGCAGCAGCGAGGGATCCCCGCCGGTCAGCCGCCCCACCGTCCGTCCTCCCAGCTCGCGCGTGTTGGCCGGATCGTACTCGGCGCGGCGCACCCCGGCGAGGGACAGGCACCGGCCCCCGCCGATCACCCAGGCGCCACGAACCCCGACTCGTACGCCGCGATCACCGCCTGCGTGCGATCCCTGGCTCCCAGCTTCGCCAGTACGGCGCTCACATGCGACTTCACCGTCTCGGTGCCCACGACCAGCCGGGCGGCGATCTCCCCGTTGGACAGGCCCCGTGCCATCAACCGCAGCACCTCGCCCTCCCGCTCGGTCAGCTGGGCCCGCTCCATCGCCGCCCGCGCGGCCCGGTTCCCGCCGTCGTCGCCGTACTCGGCGGCCAGCTGCCGCACCGAGGCCGGGAACAGCAGCGACTCGCCCTCGGCGATCAGCCGCACCGCGTGCACGATCTCGGCCGGCCGGGCCCGCTTCAGCAGGAACCCGTCGGCGCCCGCCCGCAGCGCCTCGTACACGTACTCGTCGTTCTCGAACGTCGTCACCACGAGGATCCTCGGCGGCTCGTCGACCGTCCGCAGCAGCGACCGGGTGGCCTCGATCCCGTCCAGCAGCGGCATTCGCACGTCCATGGCGACCACGTCGGGCCGCAGCTGCCGCACGAGCGGGATCACCGACGCCCCGTCCGCGGCCTCCCCGACCACCTCGATGTCGGGCTGGGCCTCCAGCACGGCCCGCAGACCCGCGCGCACCAGGGGTTCGTCGTCGACGAGGAGAACGGTGACCGGCATCGGACCAGCGTAGATCAACTCAAGGGCAGCTCGGCATGGACCTGCCAGTCACCCTCGTCGGGGCCGGTCCGGGCCAGCCCGCCGAGCAGGGCGGCGCGCTCGTGTATCCCCCGCAGGCCGCTGCCGCGCCCGGGGCCGGGTATCGGCTCCGTCAGCGGGTTGCGTATCGCGAGGACGAGGGTGTCCGCGGCGACGTGCACACGGACCCGTACGGGAACGGCTCCGGCGTGCCGCAGCACATTGGTCAGCGCCTCCTGCAGGATCCGGTAGCCCTCCCGGGACACCGGCCCGGGCACCGCGTCCACGGGGCCGGTCACCGCGGCGTCGACCTTCGCCCCGGAAGTGCGCGCGGACTCCAGCAGGCGGTCGGCGTCCGCGAGGGTCGGTCTGCTGCTCACCGGCTTCCCCGACTCGCGCAGGACACCGAGCACCCGCTCCAGGTCCTCCAGAGCGGCTCGGCCGGTCTCCTCGATCGCGCCCAGTGCCCGGTCGGTGAAGGCGGGATCGCCCGCCGCCCGCGCGGCCCCCGCCTGTACGACGGCGACCGTGAGCGCGTGGCCGATGGAGTCGTGCAACTCGCGGGCGATGCGCGTGCGTTCAAGGAGCTGTTCGGTGCGCTCCTCCATGGCCGCGAGCCGCTCCGCGGGAGACGGGCCGAGGAGCTTCACGGCCAGCGCGGTGATGAGGTGACCGGACCAGACCACGACCACGGGCAACAGCAGCAGTGGCAGGGGCGCGAGCAGGGCGTGCCACCAGTGGTGCTCCTCGACGCTTACGTAGCCGTCGGCGGCCGGCCCCTGACCCAACCCCGTCGTCAGCAAGTCGACCGCGAGGAAAGGCAACTGGACGGAGAGGTGGGCCACGATCCAGCCGAGGGCCAGCCGCGCCTCCAGCCACACCACCGTCCGACCGCGGTCGGCCCACGTGGCCGACGGGGTGGCCACGATCTCCGCATTCTCGCTGTCATGCCGCCGGCCGGTCAGCAACAGACGGGCCTGGAACCCCTCCACCAGTCGTGTGGCGGGCACGAGGCCCGCGAGTCCGAGCAGCACGGCGGCCGTGGCCTGGGTCCACCACGCCTCCTGGACGAACAACCACAGGGACGGCCACACGAAGGCCACCAGCAGGTGCAGCCACCGCGTGTACGTCACCGCCCGCGTCAACGGGCGCGGCATGCGGACCATTGCCCCATCGTGCCAGCCGCCACCGACAGCGAGCCTCCCCCGCACGGGGGAGACGATCTCCACCGCCGGGGGAGGCCCGCACCCCGGCCGACCGGCCACGCTGCTGCCATGACCAGCATCGAAGTCCAGGACCTCACCAAGGAGTACGGCACCAGACGGGCCGTGGACGGCCTCACGTTCCGCGTCCTGCCCGGCCGCGTCACCGGCTTCCTCGGCCCCAACGGCGCCGGGAAGTCCACCACCATGCGGCTGGTGCTCGGCCTCGACCGGCCGACCGCCGGTACCGCCACCCTCGACGGCCGCGCCTACCCGACGTTGCGCGAACCCCTGCGCCATGTGGGCGCCCTGCTCGACGCGCAGGCCGCGCACGGTTCCCGCACCGCCCGCGACCACCTCCGCGTCCTGGCGACCAGCAACCGCATCCCGGACCGGCGGGTCGACGAGGTACTGGAGGAAACCGGCCTGGCGTCGGTGGCCCGGCGCCGTGTACGGACGTACTCCCTGGGCATGCGCCAGCGCCTGGGCATCGCCGCCGCCCTGCTGGGCGATCCCGAGGTGGTCATGCTGGACGAGCCGTCCAACGGCCTCGACCCCGAAGGCATCGTGTGGATCCGGCAGTTGCTGCGCCGGCTCGCGGGGGAGGGCCGCACGGTCCTGGTCTCCAGCCACCTGATGAACGAGACCGCCTCCTTCGCGGACCACCTCGTCGTCCTCGGCCGGGGCCGGCTGCTGGCCGACACCCCGATGCGGGACTTCATCGACGCGCGCGTGCAGCCCAGCGTGCGCATCCGCACGTCCGACCCCGCCGCCCTCCGGAGCGCTCTGGCCCGGCACGGCCAGGACGCTGTGGAACACCCGGGCGGTCACTGGACCGTGCACCACGCACGCGTGGACGACATCGGCCGCATCACCTCCGCCGCGGGTGTGCCGGTCCTCGAACTCACCGCCGAGGAAGGCACGTTGGAACAGGCCTATTTCGACCTCACGTCGGCCGAAGCCGAGTTCACCACCCAGCCGCAGGAGGCCTGACCATGGAACTCACCCCCGTCCTCCGCTCCGAGTGGCTGAAGATCCGTACGCTCCGCTCGCTCCCGGGAGCGCTCCTGGCCCTGTTCGCCGCGACCACCGCGTTCTCCGCGATCGCCGGGGTCTCCGAGACGTCGGGCCCCGGCTTCGACCCCCTGTTCACGTCCCTGTCCGGTGTCGTGCCGGGGCAGATCGCGGCCGTCTCCTTCGGCGCCATGGCCGTGTCGTCTGAGTTCCAGTCGGGCGCGCTCCGGCTCTCGCTGGCCGCGGTTCCGCGGCGCGGCCGGTGGTTCGCGGCCAAGGCGGCCGTCATCGCCGTGCCGGCCCTGCTGGTCGGACTGGTGACCGCGCTCGCCGCACTCCTGGTGGCGCGGGCCGGGCTCGGCCCGGCGGCCGACGGGCTCGGCACCGGCGAGCAGGTGCGCGGCGTCGTGGGCTGCGGCGTCTACCTCATGCTGATGGCACTGTTCGCCGCGGGGCTCGCCGCCCTGCTGCGCAGCGGCGTGGCCACGCTGTCCCTGCTGATCCCGTTCATCCTCGTCGTGTCGTTCGTGATCGGCGACGCGACGGGCACCGTCGCCGACTTCCTGCCCGACAAGGCGGGACAGCTGGTCCTGAGGGAGACGTACGACGGGACCCTCGGGCCGTGGTCGGGGCTCGCGGTGACCGCGCTGTGGGCGGCGGCCGCCCTGCTGGCGGGGGCGTGGAGCCTGCGCCGCCGGGACGCCTGACCGGAGACCCGACCGGAGAACGGCCGGAACAGGGGTGACGCCCCGCCAAGTGTCAGTGGCGGCGGGTTTACTGGACCCATGAACATCGCACAGCACATCGCCCTCATCGACGAGCTGTGCTACCGCCCCTTTCCGGCGGAGCACGGCCCGTCGGACGTCGGCGTTTCCGGACCCGGTCATCACACCGCGGTGTTAGACGCCGCGGGCGACGACGACCCGGCCCTCCGCGCGGTGACGATCGACCAGTACGAGAAGGACCGGGACGCCGTCTACGAACTCCTCGCCTCACGCTGGGGCGACACACCCCCCTACAACCTGCAGACCGTCCTGCTGCGCACCGAGCAGGAGGAGATACCGCGGCCGTGGGCCGAGTTGAGCGAGCGCGCGAGCGTCGCGTACCTGTGGGAGGTGGAGGGCACCGGCCGCTGGGTCGCCGTGGCGGTCACCGACCGCGACACCTCGCAGGAGGTCCAGCTCCTGGCCGTGGTCACGGAGACGGACCCGCCGTAGGAGATCAGCTCTCGGCGGCTTCCCGCAGCCGCGCGAACTCCTCGGCCATCGTCTCGGCCGTCCAGTGCGCGTTCAGCCCGCTCGGATTGGGCAGCACCCACACACGCGTGTCTCCGATCATCCGCGACTGCGGCCCGACCCGGGCCTTCCGGTCGTCGAACGCGGCGCGGTACGCGGTCACTCCGACCACGGCCAGCCAGCGCGGCCGCAGCCGCCCCACCTTCAGCGCGAGCAGCCGCCCGCCTTCCTGGTACTCCTCGGCGCTCAGCTCGTCGGCCCGAGCGGTCGGCCGCTCCACGACATTGGTGATGCCGAGCCCGTACGACAGCAACTCCTGCTGCTCGGACGGCTTCAGCAGCCGTGGTGTGAACCCGGAGCGGTGCAGCACCGGCCAGAAGCGGTTGCCGGGGCGGGCGAAGTGATGGCCCGTCGCGGCCGTCATCAGACCGGGATTTATGCCGCAGAACAGCACGCGCAGACCGTCCGCGACCACATCCGGCACGACTCGGTCGCGGGCGGCCTCAAGCTCCTCGGGCGTGAAACGGGGCATCCTGAGCGGCGCGTCAGAGGATCGCGCCGGGCGTGTAGCCCGCGGCCTGGGGGTGCTGCTTCACGATCTCCTCGACCCGGGCGACGACGGCGGCGACCTGGTCGCCCGCGGCACCCGTGAAGGACAGCTTGTCCGCCATCAGCGCGTCCAGCTCGGCGCGGTCGAGCGGAATGCGCGTGTCGGCGGCCAGCTTGTCGAGCAGCTCGTTGCGCTCGGCTCCCTGCTCGCGCATCGCGAGCGCGGAGGCCACGGCGTTCTCCTTGATCGCCTCGTGCGCGAGCTCGCGGCCCACACCCGCGCGCACGGCACCCATCAGCACCTTGGTGGTCGCGAGGAACGGCAGGTAGCGGTCCAGCTCCCGGGCCACGACCGCCGGGAACGCGCCGAACTCGTCGAGCACCGTCAGGAACGTCTCCAGCAGACCGTCCAGCGCGAAGAACGCGTCCGGCAGCGCGACCCGGCGCACCACCGAGCAGGACACGTCGCCCTCGTTCCACTGGTCGCCCGCCAGCTCGCCGGTCATCGAGGCGTAGCCGCGCAGGATCACCATCAGGCCGTTGACGCGCTCGCAGGAGCGGGTGTTCATCTTGTGCGGCATCGCCGAGGAACCGACCTGGCCCGGCTTGAAGCCCTCGGTGACCAGCTCGTGCCCGGCCATCAGCCGGATCGTCTTCGCCAGCGACGACGGCGCGGCCGCCACCTGTACCAGAGCCGTCACGACCTCGTAGTCGAGCGAGCGCGGGTAGACCTGGCCGACCGACGTGAACGCCTGCGAGAAGCCCAGGTGCGTGGCGATCCGCTGCTCCAGCTCCGCGAGCTTCGCGGCGTCCCCGCCCAGCAGGTCCAGCATGTCCTGCGCGGTGCCGACCGGGCCTTTGATACCGCGCAGCGGGTAGCGGCCCAGCAGCTCCTCGATGCGGCCGTAGGCGACGAGCAGCTCGTCGGTGGCGGTCGCGAAGCGCTTGCCGAGGGTGGTGGCCTGCGCGGCGACATTGTGCGAGCGGCCGGCCATGACCAGCTCGCCGTACTCGCCGGCCAGCTTGCCCAGACGGGCCAGGACCGCCACCGTGCGGTCGCGCATCAGCTCCAGCGAGAGCCGGATCTGGAGCTGCTCGACGTTCTCGGTGAGGTCCCGGGAGGTCATGCCCTTGTGCACGTGCTCGTGCCCGGCGAGGTCGTTGAACTCCTCGATCCGCGCCTTCACGTCGTGCCGCGTGACCTTCTCACGCTCGGCGATGGAGGCCAGGTCGACGGTGTCGAGCACACGCTCGTAGTCCGCCAGCGCCGCGTCCGGCACCTCGATCCCGAGGTCCTTCTGGGCCCGCAGCACGGCGAGCCAGAGCTGCCGCTCCAGCCTCACCTTCTGCTCGGGCGACCAGAGCGTGGCGAGCTCGGCGGAGGCGTACCGTCCGGCGAGGACGTTCGGGATGCGGGGCTTGGCGGGAGCGGAAGTCACGTGGACGGATTCTACTGGCGATTCGTGCAGGCCAGCGCCGCGGGTACCTTCGTGGGAACCTACGAGAGGTGCTCGACGAGGTCCGCGGGTAAGTCCGCGTGGCACGGCTGAGGCGCGCACCAGCAGGCCAGCGCGGTGCGGCACGGTTCGTCCTGGACCTGTGCGCGAACGCGACGAAGCCCCGGCGGGGAGGACCCAGCCGGGGCTTCTCCTCTGCCTGCGGTGCCTACAGGCTGCGGTGCCTACAGGCTGTCGAGGATCTTCGTCCGTCGGTCGTGGTATTCCGCGTCCGTGAGCGCGCCAGCCGCCCGCAACCGGCCCAGCGTCGCCAGGCGCGCAGCGATGTACTGGCACGGAGCGGCTTACGGGAACCGCCTACGCCCGGTCCTCGTACGGCAGCAGCTCGGGCCGCTTCGGCGGCAGGCCGTCGCCCGAGGAGCGGCCCGTCAGGCGGCGGCCGATCCAGGGCAGCAGGTGCTGCCGGGCGAACCTCAGGTCCGCCGCGCGGCGCATGACCCAGCCGGGCGGCAGCGTCGTCGGCATCGGAGTGCGCCACTCGGTGTCCTCGGGCTCGTAGCCGAGTGCCTGCCACACCGCCTCCGCGATCCGGCGGTGGCCTTCGCCCGTCAGGTGCAGCCGGTCCACGTCCCACATCCGCGGGTCGGCGAGCGAGGGGGCGCCGTACAGGTCGACGACGATCGCGCCGTGCCGTGCGGCGAGCTCGTCGACGCAGGCGAACAGCTCCTCCATGCGTGGGCGGAACCGCTCCAGGACGGGGCCCTGGCGGCCCGGGCTGCGCATCAGCACGAGCTGCCGGCAGGCGGGGGCCAGCTTCTCCACGGCCTCCTCCAGGAGAGCGCGCACCCGGACCATGTCGCACTTGGGCCGCAGGGTGTCGTTGAGCCCGCCGACCAGGGTGATCACGTCGGCGCCCATGGCCGCCGCGACGTCCACCTGCTCGTCGACGATCTGGCGGATCAGCTTGCCGCGCACCGCGAGGTTGGCGTAGCGGAAGCCGGGCGTGCGGGCCGCCATCCGCGCGGCGAGGAGGTCGGCCCAGCCCCGGTAGGTGCCGTCGGGCAACAGGTCCGACATGCCCTCGGTGAAGGAGTCGCCGACCGCGACGAGGCTGGTGTAGGTGGGGTTCGTGTGCATGGCGACGGAAATAGTATCCCGTGCACATACCCAGCAGTCGGTCACCCGTCAGGGGGCCTCGGGAGCCGGGCCCTCACGCCCGCTGGCCGAACAGCTCCCGCAGTACGTCCTCCATGGTCACGAGGCCGGCCAGCCGGCCGTCCGCTCCGAGGACGGCCGCGAGGTGCGTACGGCTGCCCCGCATCGCCGTGAGGACGTCGTCCAGCGGTGTGTGCTCCCGCACGCGCGCGATGGGCCGCATGTCCCGCAGACGGAACGGCACGTCACGCCCGACGGCCTCCAGCGCGTCCTTCACATGCAGATAGCCGACGATCCGCCGCCCCTCGTCCACCACCGGGAAGCGGGAGAACCCGGACTCCGCCGACAGCCGCTCCAGTTCGTCCGGAGTGACGCCCACGCGCGCGTACACCACCCGTTCCAGCGGCAGCACCACGTCGCGCACCGGACGGCGGCCGAGTTCCAGCGCGTCGTGCAGCCGCTCCTGGGCGCGGTCGTCGATGAGGCCGGCCTCGCTGGAGTCCTTCACGATCCGCGCTATCTCGGCGTCCGAGTAGGAGGCGGCGACCTCCTCCCGCGCCTCCACGCGCAGTAGCTTTAGCAGGGCGTTGGCGAAGGCGTTCACCGTGAAGATCACCGGGCGCAGCGCCCGGGACAGCGTCACCAGGGGCGGGCCGAGCGTCAGCGCGCTGCGCACCGGCTCGGCGAGCGCGATGTTCTTCGGCACCATCTCGCCGAGCAGCATGTGCAGATACGTGGCCAGGGCCAGCGCGATCACGAAGGACACCGCGTGCCCCGCGCCCTCGGGCACGCCCATCGCGTGGAACACCGGCTCCAGCAGGTGCGCGATCGCCGGCTCGGCCACCACGCCCAGCACCAGCGTGCACAGCGTGATGCCGAGCTGCGCGGCCGCCATCAGCGCGGAGACGTGCTCCAGGCCCCACAGCACGCTCTTGGCGCGCCGGTCGCCCCGGTCGGCGTAGGGCTCGATCTGGCTGCGGCGCACCGAGATCAGCGCGAACTCGGCGCCGACGAAGAAGGCGTTGACGACGAGCGTCGCCAGACCGATCAGCAGCTGGACGGTGGTCACAGCTCCACTCCCTTCTCGTCGGGCTTCTCGTCGTCGAGGGGCGCTTGCAGCCGGACGCGGGAGGCCCGGCGGCCCGTGGCGTCCAGGACCTCCATCCGCCAGCCGGCGACCTCGAGGGTGTCACCCACGGCCGGTATCCGGCCGAGCACCGTCGCCACCAGCCCGGCGAGCGTCTCGTACGGCCCCTCCGGTGCGCGCAGCCCGACGGCTTCGAGCTGGTCCACGCGCGCGGAGCCGTCGGCCGAGTACAGCGCGTGGCCGGCCTCGTCCGTGCCGGCCGGCGCGAGGTCGGGCAGCTCGTGCGGGTCGTGCTCGTCGCGCACCTCGCCGACGACCTCCTCGACGATGTCCTCCAGGGTGGCCACGCCCGCCGTGCCGCCGTACTCGTCGATCACCACGGCCATCGTGCGCTTGCCGGAGAGCCGGTCCAGGAGCCGGTCGACGGTGAGCGTCTCCGGGACCAGCAGCGGCTCGCGCATCAGCTCGGAGACGAAGATCCGGGTCCGCCGCTCCGCCGGTACCGCCAGTACGTCCTTGACGTGCGCCGTTCCGACGACCGAGTCGAGGGTGCCGCGGTAGACGGGGAACCGGGACAGGCCCGTCGCGCGGGTCGCGTTCGCCACGTCCTCCAGGGTCGCCTGCACCTCCAGGGCGACGACCTGTACCCGGGGCGTCATCACGTTCTCCGCGGTCAGGTCGGCGAGGTTCAGCGTCCGTACGAACAGCTCGGCGGTGTCGGCCGCCAGGACGCCTTCCCTGGCGGAGTGCCGGGCGAGCGCCGCCAGCTCCTGCGGCCCGCGGGCCGACGCCAGCTCCTCGGCGGGCTCCACACCGATCCGGCGCACGACACGGTTCGCCGTGTTGTTGAGGTGCCTGATGAAGGGCCGGAACGCGGCGCTGAACCAGCGCTGGGCGTTGCCCACGGTCTTGGCGACCGCCAGCGGCGACGAGATCGCCCAGTTCTTGGGCACCAGCTCGCCGACGACCATCAGGAACACCGTGGACAGAGCGGTGCCCAGCACCAGCGCCAGACTGTGCGACGCCGACCGTGAGACGCCGATGTCCTCCAGCGGCCCGGCGATCAGCGCGGCGATCGACGGCTCGGCGAGCATGCCGACGACCAGGTTCGTGACCGTGATGCCGAGCTGTGCCCCGGAGAGCTGGAACGTCAGGTTCCGTACGGCCTTGAGTGCGCCCTGCGCGCCCCGCTCGCCGCGTGCCACCGCCTGCTCCAGCTCGGCGCGCTCGACCGTGGTGAGGGAGAACTCGGCCGCCACGAAGGCGCCGCAGGCGATCGAGAGCAGGATCGCCGCCAGAAGGAGGAGCACTTCGGTCATCGGTTCACCCCCGTTCCATGGTTCTCCAGGACGGGGCGGAACGCGCGGTGTCGCGTACTGGGAGGCTCGCCCATGGGCGGACGCTCACAACCTTTCATGCAGAACCGAGTGGCCATCCAAGGGTAAAGGATGGGCAAAGTCCGACCATCGCGCGCAGACCGACAGCACCGTCGCCGCACGCCTGTCGGCGGCCGGAGCGGTCCTGGTCGGCAAGACCACCCGCACGAGTTCGCCTACGGGCACCAACCCGCAGACCCACAACGCCCGGGATCCCGGCCGGGTCGCCGGCGGCTCCAGCGGCGGATCGGCTGTCGCCGCCGGCACCGCCACCTTCGCCCTGGGCACAGACACCGGCGGATCCATCCGGGTGCCCGCCGCGCTGAACGGGGTCGTCGGCCTCAAACCGACCTACGGCCTCGTCCCGCGTCACGGTGTCACGTCCCTGTCCTGGTCACTGGACCACATCGGCCCGACACCGAACCCGGGGACCTCATCACCCTGGCGTCCGGCCTGACGGCCTGGGCGAAGCAGTTCCTCGACCAGATGTCCTCGCCCACCGGCCGCGCCTGTGTCCGCTACGCCCTGCTCGGCGACCCGGACGGCGGCAACGCCGGCCAGAGCTCCGCCTACGCCGCCGAGCAGACCGGCGTCATCCTCAGCCGCGCGTCCGAGCCGGGGGGAACCGGCACCCGGCGTGGAGACGGTCATCGACCAGGTCGTCGCGCCCGTGATGTACCGCATCCTGTTCCGCCCGGACGGACTCGACACCGCCTACCCACCGGCTCGTGGCAGGAGTCCTCAACCCGAGCAGCCCGAGCAGCCGACGGGCCGGTAAGGGCCTTCACGCCGACCGGCATGCCTAGTCCGTGAGGGGCTTCACCCAGCGCCGCCACTGCTCCTCGGGCGCGTACCCGGCGGCACCCCACGCCCGGTGCGCGGTCTCGTTGCGTGTGAGCACCATCGCGTCCGCGCGCCGCCCGCCGAGCCGTACGAACCGCTCCTCGGCCGCGGCGAGCAGCGCGGAGGCGATGCCCTGGCGGCGGTGGTCCGGATGCACGGCCAGCCGGTAGAGGTGGCAGCGCCAGCCGTCGAACCCCGCGATCACCGTCCCGGCCAGCTCGCCGCCCCGCTCTGCCAGGATCAAGGCCTCGGGGTCGCGCGCGACCAGCCTCTCCACCCCCGTGCGGTCGTCACTGATGCTCGTGCCCTCGGCGGCCACCTTCCAGAAGGCCAGCACGGTGTCGAGGTCCTCGGGCGTCGCGGCCCGGATGTGCAGCTCGGTCATGCCGTGATCGCATCACGCAAGGCCGCCTGCGGGCACACCATTTCAGAATCTGGACGTCAGGCCCCCGCGCACCCGCTCCATGACCGGCGCGAACGCCTCCATGTAGGGCTCAAGGACCGTCAGATACGTGAAGCCGTAGCGCTCGCGCCGGGCCAGGACCTGCTCCGTGAGCTCGTCCAGGGTGCCGACCAGAGAGACGGGGAGCTCCAGGACCTGGTCCACCGTCAAGTCGGGGAAGTATTCGAGGAACGGCTGAACCGCGGCCTCGCGGTCCTCGGTTCCGATCACCATCTGGAGGATCAGGTTCAGCTCGGGCGGCTCCTCGCGGTGGTCCTCCGTGAACTTCAGGTACCGCGCCACGCGTTCGCCGAGCTCGTCCGCGGTGATCGGCGACAGCTGCCCGGTGGCGCTGCCCGGCACCGTACGCGCCCCGGTGAACGCCGCGATGTCGGCGTGCTCGGCGCTCAGCCGCAGCATCCGGTCGCCGTTTCCGCCGATCAGCAGCGGCACCCGGGGCCGCTGCGCCGCCTGCGGCTGGTGCTCGTCCGAGCCCAGCAGCCGCTTCAGCTCCTCGACCGTGCGCCGCAGATGGTCGACCCGCTCACCGGGCGAGCCGAACGGCAGCCCGGCCGTCTCGTGCTCCGCCCGTGCGTAGCCGGCGCCGAGCCCGAGCTCCAGACGGCCGCCCGTCAGCGCGTCCGTCGTGGCCACCTCGCGGGCCAGCAGCGCCGGGTTCCAGAAGCCCGCGTTGAGCGTGAACGTGCCGAGCCTCGGCCGCTCGGTCGCTTCGGCCGCCGCCACGAGCGCCGGGAAGGGCGCCGGCATGCCCAGATGGTCGGGGACGAGGATCACGTCGTATCCGAGTTCCTCGGCCCGGCGGCACTTGGCGCGCCACTCTTCGGCGGACGCGGGTTCGAGCAGGTTGACCCCGAAGCGGAACGGGCGCGACATGAACTCTCCTCACGCGGAAGCGACTTGAGTACCGAAGCGATTCCATCACTCGTGCGCGATGGCCGCCAGTACGTTCATGCGGGACGCACGCAACGCCGGGAGCAGCGCCGCCACGACTCCCACCACCGCCGAGCCGATCACCACCGCGACGATCGTGAACCACGGGATCGCGAGGGCCGCCATGCCCTGGAGGGCCAGCACCTCGTGTGTGCACACGCCCCACACCAGCCCCAGCGCGAGCCCCAGGACGGCCCCGAACACCGCGATCACCACCGACTCCAGCCGGATCATCCGCCGCAGCTGCCGCCGCGCCAGCCCGATCGCCCGCAGCAGCCCGATCTCCCTGGTGCGCTCGACGACCGACAGCGCGAGGGTGTTGACCACGCCGAGCACCGCGATGATGATCGCCAGCCCCAGCAGCGCGTACACGAGGTACAGCAGGACGGCGATCTGGTCGTGCACCAGCTGCTTGTAGTCGGCCAGGTCCCGCACCTGCACCTGCGGGTACGGATCCAGGGTCCGCTCCAGGTTCGCGCGCAGATCGTCGTCGCTCGTGCCGGGGGCGGCGTTGACGTACAGCGCGGAGTCCTGCCCGCCCGGCGCGTACCGCTCCAGGGTGGCGAGGCCGAAGTAGAGCCCGCCCTGCGTGCCGAACCCCTCGGCGGCGTCCTGGTCGGTGAGGGCGCCGACCGTCAGCTCGGCCCTGCGCCCGCCCGGGAACTCCACCGGGAGCATGCTGCCCACCCGTACGTCGTGGTCGCGTGCGAAGTCCCGGTCCATGGCGAGGCGCCCGTCCGCGAGCGCGGCCGCCGAGTTTCCTTGTACGTAGGTGATGTTGGCGACCTCGTCGAGCCGCGGATCGTAGCCCGCGGCGGTCGTCTCCACCCGGTCGCCGTCCGGGAGCCGCACCGCGACCGGCGTGAACCGCCCCCGCACGAGCAGGCCCACGCCCTCGGTGCCGCGCACCTCGTCGGTGACCTCCTTCGGGAACGGCAGGAAGTTGGTGTTCTGGATCACGAAGTCGGCACCCAGCGTCTTGTCGATCTGCTGGTCGAACGAAGCGGTCATCGACTCGCTCGCCACCGACATCCCGCCGACCAGGGCGAGGCCCACCATGAGGGCGGCCGCGGTGGCTCCGGTACGGCGGGGATTGCGCAGGGCGTTGCGCTGGCTCATCCGGCCGATCGACCCGAACAGCGCGGGGAAGGCCGCGCCGAGGACGCGGATCACCGGGCGCACCAGCAGCGGCCCGGCGATCACGGTCGCGATCAGGGAGAGCACGACACCGAGCCCCAGCAAGGACGCCGCCGACGATGTCTGCTCCGACACCGCACACCCCACGAGCGCCGCCGCACCGGCCGCCCCGACGACCGCGCCCGCCACCGCCCGCACCCGCAGCGGCCGGCCCACACCGGCGACCTCGGCGTCCGAGAGGGCGGCCATCGGCGAGACCCCCGCGGCCCGCCGCGCCGGCAGGTACGCGGCGACGAAGGTGACGCCGAGCCCGACGACATACGCCGTCACGGGCGTCACCCAGCCGATGACCATCTCGTCGGCGTCGATGTTCATGCCGAGCAGGCCCATCAGCTCGATGAGCCCGGCCGCGAGCCCGATGCCCACGGCGAGCCCCAGCGTGGAGCCGACCACGCCGAGCAGAAGGGCCTCGGTGAGCACCGAGCGGCGGACCTGGCGCCGGTCGGCGCCGAGCGCGCGCAGCAGCCCCAGCTCGCGGGTGCGCTGGGCGATGAGCATGGAGAAGGTGTTGACGATCAGGAAGACGCCCACCAGCACGGCGACCCCGGCGAAGCCGACCATCACGTACTTGATGACGTCGAGGAATCCGCCCAGCTGCTCGACATCCGACTTCGCCTGCTCGTCGGCGGTCCTGAAGTCGTAGGTGTTCGCGCCGAGCGCGGCGGCCACCCGCTGCTTGAGCCGCTCGTCGCTGACGCCCTCCGCCGCGTCGACCGAGATGCTGGTGGCTCCCCGCGGGCTGCCCAGCAGCTTCGTCTGCGCGGTGGGGGTGTCGAGGAAGACCAGTGCGGCGCCGGGGTTGGTGGTGGTGAACGTGGCGATGCCCACGACCCGGACCTCGAACGACCCGGGCGGCGCGATCACGGTGAGGGTGTCGCCGATCGCCACGTCCTTGCGGTCGGCGGTCTCCGAGTCGAGCAGCGCCTGCCCGTCGCCGCGCGGGGCGTGACCGGAGGTCAGTTCCACGGGGCTGCGCTCGGTCGGGTTCCAGGCGGTGCCGAGCGTGGGAGCCCCGGTGGTCGGGCCGACCGGCTCGTTCTCCTCGTCGACGACGGTGAGGCCGTCCACGTCCACCTCGGCGCGTGCCGCCGCGACCCCGTCGACCTGCCGCACGCGTTCGGCGAGCGCGGCCGGCAGGGTGGCCGTCCGGCCGGAGGGCACCGCCTCGTCGAGGCCCTCCTTCGGACTGACGGTGACATCGGCCGCGGTGGAGGCGAACAGCCGGTCGAACGTACGGCTGACGGTGTCCGAGAAGATCAGGCTGCCCGTGACGAACGCGACGGACAGCAGGACGGCGAGCGCCGAGAGCAGCAGCCGTCCCTTGTGCGCCAGGAAGCTCCTCAAGGTCGCCTTGAGCACGGGATCAGTTCTCCTCGGAAGCCGCCGGGGCGTCGTCGAAACGGGTCCGGATCACGTCGAAACGCTTCATGCGCTCCAGCACGGTCTCCGCCGTCGGCCGCCGCATCTCGTCCACGATCCGGCCGTCCCCGAGGAAGAGCACCAGGTCGGAGTGGGCGGCGGCGCCCGGGTCGTGGGTGACCATGACGACGGTCTGCCCGAGCTCGTCCACCGCCTCGCGCAGGAAGCCGAGCACCTCCAGGCCGGCACGCGAGTCGAGGTTGCCGGTCGGCTCGTCCGCGAAGATCAGCTCGGGCCGGGAGGCCAGCGCCCGCGCACAGGCCACCCGCTGCTGCTGGCCGCCGGAGAGCTGCGAGGGCCGGTGCCCGAGCCGGTCCCGCAGGCCCAGGGTGTCGATCACCTGGTCCAGCCACTTGTCGTCGGGTGTCCTGCCCGCGATGTCCATGGGCAGGGTGATGTTCTCCAGCGCGTTCAGGGTCGGGATGAGGTTGAACGACTGGAACATGAACCCGATCCGGTCGCGGCGCAGCCGCGTCAGCTCGCGCTCCTTCAGACCCGTGATCTCCGTGTCGCCGAGCCACACCTGCCCGGCCGAGACGGTGTCGAGCCCCGCCAGGCAGTGCATCAGCGTGGACTTCCCGGAGCCCGAAGGGCCCATCACCGCGGTGAACCGGCCGCGGACGATGTCGACGTCCACCGAGTCGAGCGCGAGCACGGTCGTCTCGCCCGAGCCGTACGCCTTGATCAGACCGCGGGCCCGGGCCGCGATCCCGTCGGCCGACGCGAGGCCGGGGACGTGCTCCGCGGCAGGTGTGGACAAGGCCGCCTCCTCATGGTGGACATCCGATTTCGTTACCTTGCCCGAGGGTAATGTGACGCGGCCCACACTCGGTATCCTCCTCGGGTCGGAGTCCGCCCTTGTCGGTGCTAGCACCTTCGCGCTAGCGTCGAGGTATGGCGAAGACCCAGCTGAACGTGCGAGTCGACGAAGACACCGCCCGAGCCGCCCGCGAGCGCGCCCTGGCCCGCGGCATGAGCGTCAACCGCTACATCGAGGAGCTGGTCAGGCAGGACACCGGCGAGGTGGGCCACACGTTCGTGGAGGCCGCCGCCGACTTCATGAAGCAGTACGAGTCGGTCTTCGCCGAGGAGTTCGGCCCGGACCGTGAAGGCACGCGCGAAGGTCGCCACTGAACCCTTGAACAACCTCCGGATCGATCTCGCCTGGCTGCTGATGCTCGCCGAGCAGAAGACCCCGTCAGACCCCCAGGTCACCGACTGGGGAGCCCTCGTCGCCGCCGTCGCACGCCACCAGGCCGCCATATTCGACGTCCCCGTCTACGACAGCCCGCACGCCCGCGCCGCAGCGCTGCTCCAGCTGCTGATCCACGTCCCCGCGCTGGAACGCTCCAACGCCCTGTTCGCCTCCGCCGTCGCCTACGCGTACCTCGTCGCCAGCGGCGCCAAGGTCGTCACCTCACCCGAGCAGGTCCGCGACCTCGCCCGGCTGGTCAAGAGCGGCGAGGCGTCCGTGCGGGACATCGAGCAGGAGCTGCGCCAGTGGAGCCTGTGACCTCGCGGGCTACGAACTGACCGGGCGCCATGCCGTGCCCAGCACGCAGTACGAGATGGGCAGCGTCGGCCCCCGTTCGGGCATCAGCACCTGCCGGTAGGGGCCGAGCTCGAAACCGGCGTCCCGCATCGCCCGCACCGGCTCCCGTGCCAGGTGGCAGCCCCCGCTCACCACCGGCCACACCGTCCGGTCCAGCGCGCGCTGGCTGAAGGTCATCACCCGGCCGCCGCCCCGGCCGTGCTCGAAGAACCGCACCTCACCGCCCGGCCGCAGCACCCGCCGCAGCTCCCCGAGCGCCCGGGGCACGTCCCGCACACTGCACAGCACGAGCGACACCACGGCCGCGTCGAAGCCCTCGCTCTTGACCGGCAGCGCCTCGGCCACCCCCGGCACCACGTCGACCGGCACCTCCGCGCGCAGGGCGGCCTCCACGGCCAGCTGCCGCAGCCGCCGCTCGGGCTCGATGGCCACGACCTCGGAGACGGTGCCCGGGTAGTGCGCGAAGTTCAGTCCGTTGCCGGCGCCGATCTCGATCACCCGCCCCGACAGCCCGCCGAGCAGCCTCTCGCGGACTCTGCCCATGCCCATCCGGGTCTCGGCGGTGACACTGACCCGGGCGTAGCAACGGGCGAACAGCGGATGGTGCACGGCATCCCGTGGCACCTTGCCGGAGCGGGCGGACCGGAGCGGCATGGAGACCTCCCTGACGAGGCGGGCCCTACCGCGATTCTCCCCCGGACGAGCCCGGCGCACCCCTGCCGTCTACCGCAGGAGTATGCGGCCCAGCACCGGCCGATGGTCACTCCCCGTCGCTTCCAGCGCCGACACCTCCGTCACCTCGACGCCCCGCCCCAGCACCTGGTCGATCCTCGTCACCGGCAGGGCGGCCGGCCAGCTGAACGCGAACCCCGAGGGCGGGGCGCCCAGTCGGGAGGTGAGCGGGCCGAGCCCCCGGTCCTGCACCGTGCCGTTGAGGTCGCCCACGACCAGGAGCCGGTCGGCCGGGTCGTCGGCGATACGGGCCCCGAGCAGTGCCGCGCTCTCGTCGCGGGCCGCCGAGGCGAACCCCGTCGGGCCCAGCCGGACGGACGGCAGGTGGACCACGTACACCGCGATCTCCCCGCCGGGCGCGGACACCGTGACCCGCAGACCGCGCTGCCAGCTCTCCGGGAAACCCGCGGGCCGGATGTCCACCGGTCGCACGTCCGACAGGGGCCAGGCCGACCAGAGCCCGACCGTGCCGTGGACCGCCCGGTGCGGATGGGACGCGCCCAGGACGTCCTCGAACACGGGCCGCCGCGCGGGCGTGAGCTCCTGCACGGCCACCAGACCCGCGCGGGTGGAGCGCAGCGCCCGCGCGGTGCCCGCCGGGTCGGCGTTGTCGTCGGCCACGTTGTGCTGGACGACGGTCAGGTCGTACGACTCCGGCGGCGAGGACAGCCACAGCCCGCCGAACATCCAGAGCCAGACCGCCACGGGCACCAGGCAGGCGAGCAGCCCCGCCACCGACCGCTTGAGCACGGCGAGACATCCGAGGAGAGGCACGGCCACGCCCAGCCACGGCAGGAACGTCTCCAGGAGGCTCCCGAGACGCCCGGCACCATTGGGCACGGCCGAGTGCAGGGCCAGCAGACCGGCGACACCGACGGCGCCCCCGACGAGCCAGGCGTCCCACGGCCGTCCGCCTCTCATGCGCACCCCCTACGCGAGTTCAGCCGCCAGCAACGCGGCCGTCTCGGCCACCAGCGTGTTGTCGGCCGGGGCGTCCTCCTCGGGCTGGGTCGTCAGGACCGACAGCACGATCGGGGGGCCGTCCGGCGGCCAGGTGATGCCCACGTCGTTGGCGCCGCCGTGCCGTCCGCCGCCGGTCTTGTCGGCGAGCAGCCAGTCGGCGGGCAGGCCCTTGCGGAACTTCTCGGTACTGGTGGTGTTGCGCAGCAGCCAGTCCGTGAGCCGCGCGCGGTCCCGGGGCTCCAGCGCGTTGCCGAGCACGAGACGGGCGTAGGTCAGGCCGATGGCACGCGGGGACGTCGTGTCGGTGACGCGCCAGGGCTCCGCT
The DNA here is from genome assembly GCF_001270025.1 of Streptomyces azureus. Taxonomy (NCBI): domain Bacteria; kingdom Bacillati; phylum Actinomycetota; class Actinomycetes; order Kitasatosporales; family Streptomycetaceae; genus Streptomyces; species Streptomyces azureus. The sequence continues at coordinate 43,593 of NZ_DF968256.1, forward strand.
GAATTGAGCTCGGGCTCCCACCGGTCGAGCCGGGTGACACCGTCACCGACCGAGCGGCAGAAGCGCGTGATGGCGGTCGGTCCTCCCAGCTCCTTCAGGAGCAGGTTGCCCGCGGTGTTGTCGCTGAAGCGGATGGTCGCGTCGCACAGTTCGCCGACGGTCATGCCGGTCGCGAGGTTCTCCTGGGTGACGGGGGAGTACCCCGACTTCGTGACGTAGTCCTGGGTGTAGCGGATGCGCCGGGCGAGGAACTCACCATCGCGGTCGAGGTCGCGCAGGACGGCCGCGGCGGTGAGCGTCTTGAACACCGAGGCCATCGGGAACCGTTCGCCGGCCCGGTACGCCACGGTCCGGCCCGTGCGCAGATTGCGGGCGTACACGCCCAGCCGGGCGGTGTGCTCCCGCTCCAGTTCCCTCAGCCGTGCGGTGACGCCGCCCGTACCGGGTAAGGCGTGGGCCGTGCCGCCGCCCAGCGAGAGAGCGGCGGCGGCGCCCAGCGCGAGGGCCGTTCGACGGGACGGGCGTGGGTGTGTGGTGTGCACGGTGCTCCCTTCGGACGTGATCACGTACGCAGTCCAACACGCGATCACGTCCGCGCCGGTTTCACCGCGCGTCCGCCGAAACTCTCAGGACGCCCTGGGTGCCTCCCGCACCTGGAACGCCTCCGCGTCCCACGTGCCGTCCAGGCGCGGCGCCAGCCAGTGCGGTGCCGCCGCCCGGAAGGCGGTGGGAGGGAGGGCCCCCGACCCGGCGGGAACGGAGCCCAGCAGCGGCGCTCCGGCCACGTCCGGCAGATCCGCGAGATTGCAGCGCGAGGCGAGGTCCGGCGCGGCGGGCCAGCTTCCGATCACGATCCCCGCCAGACCCAGCCCCCGCGAGCGCAGTTCACGCGCCGTCAGTTCCGTCGTGTTCAGCGTGCCGAGCCCCGCCGACGCCACGACCAGCACCGGCGCCGACAGCAGCCGGGCCGCGTCCGCCAGGGTGCCGCCGGCCGGGTCGAACCGTACGAGCAGTCCGCCCGCGCCCTCGACCAGCACGAGGTCGTGCTCGGTGGCGAGCTTGGCGGCGGCCTCCGCGACCTCGTGCGGGTGCACGGGGGCGCGACCGGCCCGGCGGGCGGCCGTGGCGGGCGCCAACGGCTCGGGGTAACGGGCGAGTTCCGCCGTCGTCACGGTACCCGCCAGCCTCGCGACCTCGGCGGCGTCCCCCGGCTCGTCCGGCCGTACGCCCGTCTGCGCGGCCTTCAGCACGGCCACCGAACGGCCGGCCGCCAGCGCCGTCGCGGCCACCGCGGCGGTCACGACCGTCTTGCCGACCTCCGTGCCCGTGCCCGTGATCACCAGTACCGACATGTCATCCCTCCCGCGCCGCCGCACACACCGCCCGCGCGATGCGCGCCACATCCGCGTCGCCCGTCACGTACGGCGGCATGGTGTAGATCAGATCGCGGAACGGCCGCAGCCACACGCCCTCGCGTACGGCCGCCTCCGTGGCCGCCTTCATGTCCACGGCGTGATCCAGCTGCACGACGCCGATGGCGCCGAGCACCCGCACGTCCTCGACGCCCGGAAGCTCCGCGGCCGCCGCGAGCCCGTCCCGGAGCCCCGCCTCGATCCGCTTGACCTCCGTGAGCCAGTCCTGGCCGAGCAGCAGCTCGATCGAGGCGCAGGCCACCGCCGCCGCCAGCGGATTGCCCATGAAGGTCGGGCCGTGCGCCAGCACCGGCACCTCGCCGCGCGAGATGCCGTCGGCCACCCGCGAGGTGCACAGCGTCGCCGCCATCGTCAGATAGCCGCCGGTCAGCGCCTTGCCCACGCACATCACATCCGGCGTCACGGCCGCGTGCTCCGCCGCGAACAGCGCGCCCGTACGGCCGAAGCCGGTCGCGATCTCGTCGAACACCAGCAGCACGTCGTGCGCGTCGCACACCTCGCGCAGCACCCTCAGGTAGGCGGGGGAGTGGAACCGCATCCCGCCCGCGCCCTGCACCACCGGCTCCACGATCACCGCGGCCAGCTCGTCGGCGTGCCGCTCGATCGACGCGCGCAGCTGCTCGGCGTACGACTCCTCGTACGCGACCGGCGGCGGACCGACGAACACCTGACGCGGCAGCACCCCGGTCCACAACTCGTGCATCCCGCCCTCGGGATCGCACACCGACATCGGCTGCCAGGTGTCGCCGTGGTAGCCGCCGCGCCAGGTCAGCAGCCGCTGCTTGCGGGGGCGGCCCAGCGAGCGCCAGTACTGGAGGCACATCTTGACGGCGACCTCGACCGACACGGACCCGGAGTCGGCGAGGAACACATGCTCCAGACCCTCGGGCGACATGTCGACAAGGTGCTTCGCCAGTCGTACGGCGGGCTCGTGGGTGAGCCCGCCGAACATCACGTGGCTCATCCGCTCCAGTTGCTCGCGCGCCGCCTCGTTCAGCACCGGGTGGTTGTAGCCGTGGATCGCCGACCACCAGGACGACATGCCGTCGACCAGCTCTCCCGAGCCGTCGGCGAGCCGCAGCCGCACCCCGCTCGCCGACTCCACGACGAGCGGTTCCTGCCGCCCGGGCATCGGGCCGTACGGATGCCACACGTGCCGCCGGTCGAGCTCCAGCAGTTCGGGCACCGTCAGCTCAGGCATTGGGCGCGAGGTCCGTTCCCGCGCCCCGGCGGCGGACGGCGACCAGGTCGGTACGGGGCTCGGCGGACGTCCGGGGCTCCGCGGCCTCCGGGGCAGCAGCGGAACCGCAGACTCCACCACCCCCCTCGGAACCGCACACCCCGCCGCCGTCGTGGCAGCCGCCGGACGCGCGGTGCTCCGGCAGCGTCACCTGGTCGGTGCCCTCCACCTCGAACCCGGCGTCCGCGATCATCTCCAGGTCGGCCTTGCCCGCCTGGCCCTCGGTGGTGAGGTAGTCGCCGAGGAAGATCGAGTTGGCCAGGTGCAGGGCGAGAGGCTGCATCGTGCGCAGATGGACCTCCCGGCCGCCCGCGATGCGCACCTCGACGTCCGGGCACACGAAGCGCACCATGGCCAGGATCCTCAGGCAGCGCTGCGGGGTGAGGTTCCACTCCTTGCCGAGCGGGGTGCCCTCGACCGGGATCAGGAAGTTGACCGGAACCGAGTCCGGGTCCAGATCGCGCAGCGAGAAGACGACGTCGACCAGGTCCTCGTCCGACTCGCCCATGCCGGCGATCAGCCCGGAGCAGGCGGACAGCCCTGCCGCGTGGGCCTTCTCGACGGTGTCCACGCGGTCGGCGTACGTGTGCGTGGTGGTGATCTCCCCGTACGTCGCCTCGGACGTGTTGAGGTTGTGGTTGTAGGCGTCGGCGCCCGCCTCGCGCAGCCGCTCGGCCTGTCCGTCGGAGAGCAGGCCGAGGCAGGCGCACACCTCGACGCCCTCGTTCTTCTCCTTGATGGTCCTGATCGTCTCGGAGACCCGGTCCACGTCCCGGTCGGTCGGACCGCGCCCGCTGGCCACGAGGCACACCCGCTTGGCGCCCCCGGCCACACCGGCCGCCGCCGCGTCGGAGGCCTGATCCGGTTTGAGCCACGTGTACTTCAGGATCCCGGCCTGGGAGCCGAGCCGCTGCGAACAGTACGAGCAGTCCTCGGGGCACAGGCCGGACTTCAGGTTGACGAGATAGTTGAGTTTCACCCGTCGGCCGAACCAGTGCCGGCGCACCTTCCCGGCCGCGGCCACCACATCGAGCAGGTCGTCGTCGGACGTCGCGAGGACGGCCAGTGCCTCTTCGCGGGTCGGCAGCTCGCGCCGAAGCCCCTTGTCCACCAGCGTGTTCAGCAGGTCCATGGGAGCCGATCCTGTCCTACGGAGGCGCCCGGGGCCAAGGAGACTTCGTACAACAGAGTCGCTTCGAGGTGTGGGTATTGCCACACACTGACCTGCTGGAGCTCCCGCTAGTGTCTGTGCACTGCCTACAAATTCCCCGGAGGACCACCCATGGCGTTCGGCTGGATCGACGAGCAGGCGCGGCTGCGCCGCCATGCCGGACTCGTACGGACTCTGCGCCCCCGTCCGGCCGTTTCACCGCTCCTCGATCTGGCGAGCAACGACTACCTGGGGCTGGCCCACCACCCCGAGGTCACCGAGGGCGCGGCCCGTGCCGCGCGGGTCTGGGGCGGCGGCTCGACCGGCTCCCGGCTCGTCACCGGCAGCACCGAACTGCACGCCGAACTGGAACAGGAACTGGCCGGTTTCTGCGGTGCCGAGGCGGCCCTCGTCTTCTCCTCCGGCTACGCGGCCAACCTCGCGGCGGTCACCGCGCTGGCCCCGCACGGCTCCCTCATCGTCTCCGACGCGGGCAACCACGCCTCGCTCATCGACGGCTGCCGGCTGGCCCGCGGCACGACCCAGGTGGTGGCGCACGCCGACCCGGAGGCCGTGCGCAAGGCGCTGCACACGCACGAGGGCACGGCGATCACCGTGTCCGACACGGTCTTCTCGGTCGACGGCGACGCGGCCCCGCTCGCCGCGCTCGCCGAGGCGTGCCGGGAGCACGGCGCCGGACTGGTGGTCGACGACGCCCACGGCCTGGGCGTCCTCGGCGACGGCGGCCGCGGCGCCCCGCACGCGGCCGGGCTCGCGGGCGCCGACGACGTGGTCGTGACGGTCACGCTGTCCAAGTCGCTCGGCAGCCAGGGCGGAGCCGTCCTCGGCCCCGCCCGGGTGGTCGACCACCTGGTCAACGCGGCACGGACGTTCATCTTCGACACGGGTCTCGCCCCCGCGGCGGCGGGGGCGGCCCTGTCGGCACTGCGGCTGCTGCGCCGCGAGCCGGAGCGGGCGGCGCGCGCCCGTGCGGTGGCGGGCGAGTTGTACACACGCCTGACCGCCGCGGGCCTGGAAGCGGTACGTCCGGACGCCGCGGTGGTCTCGGTGCGGGCGCCCTCCCCCGAGGACGCCGTGCGCTGGGCGGCCGAGTGCCGCGCGGCGGGCCTGGCCGTGGGCTGCTTCCGTCCTCCTTCCGTACCCGACGGCATCTCACGGCTCAGGCTCACCGCCCGCGCGGACCTGACCGGGGAACAGATCGAACGCGCTGTACGACTGATCGGCGAGACGCGGTCATGAGTCGGCGTGACACGGCCGTGCGTCGCTCGACGGTGGACGGATCAGAAGTGGTCGGGATTCGGCTCAGATGCGGTCGATCGCGGCCGTGAACTCCGCCCAGCTCCTCGGGGAGAAGAGCAGCGCGGGCCCGGCCGGGTCCTTGGAGTCGCGCACGGCGAGCAGCCCGGCCCAGGGCGGGGCGTCCGGAGACGCGGTCTCGACGCAGTTGTTCGCGCCGGTGCTGTAGCTGCTGCGCAACCACCGCACACCGTGCAGTTCGATGCTTGAGGGGACGTGACGAGGCAGTGCACGCATGGTGCCTCCTTACGCGCCGGCGGCTGTCCCGGCGATGAAATCCAACGAGTCCTCGGGCGAAAGGGCGTGGATCTGCAGGGCGTTGAAGGCCTCCGTGTAGGCCTGGAGGTCTTCTTTCCGTTCGAGGTAGAGGCTACTCGTCAAGTGGTCGAGAACAACCACATCCAGATCAGATGTGCTCGAAAATGAGAAGATAACGAAAGGGCCAGTGACGCCGATGTGAGCCCCGGCGGCGAACGGCAGCACCTGGAGCCGCACTTGGGGCAGCCGCGCCGCCTCGACCAGTCGTTCCAGCTGCCGGGCCATGACCCCCGGCCCGCCCACCTCCCTGCGCAGCACCGCCTCGTCCAGGACGGCGCTCAGTTCCAGCGGCGGATCCGCGCGCAGCACGTCCTGCCGGGCCAGCCGCACCTCGACCAGCGTGTCGAGCCGGTCCTCCGGCAGGCCCTCCACCGCGGCCTTAGTCACCGCACGGGCGTACTCGGGCGTCTGGAGCAGCCCCGGGACGACGGTGGTCTCCAGCGTGCGCATCGCGCCGGCCTGGGACTCCAGGCTGATGAAGTCCCGGTAGGTCGGCGGCAGCACCCCGCGGTAGGCGTGCCACCAGTGGTGCCGGCCGCCGTCGTCGTCGGACCCCGCCAACATCATGAGCAATTCGCGCAGTTGGGTGTCCATCACGGCGTACGCGTCGAGAAGTAACCGGACATCGGCCGGTTTCACCCCGCTCGTGCCCGTCTCGATTCGGCTGACCTTCGACTGGTGCCAGCCCACCAGTCGGGCCGCCTCACCACTGGTGAGCCCCGCCGAGGTGCGCAGCGCGCGAAGTTCGGCGCCCAGTTTCCGGCGGCGCACCGCGGGACCGTGCTGCATGGGCTACTCCTTACTCCTTCCGAGCCACCCAAAAACGGTCTCGCGTCGCAGAGTTCACCGCTTTGAGCGACAGATATATGCATATCTTGGTGGATCGCCGCCCTTGAGGGGTGTTCTGGTGGCACTCTGGCGACGAAGCACCAGTCCGGGACCGTACTCGAACCTTCCGCTCCGTGTCGGACTGCGGTCCCGTTGGGAAAGGGACGACGTCGCCATGGCAGACCATTTGGAAGCATCCGTCACTCTGCCGAGCGATCCCGCCTCGGTCTCCGCGGCGCGCGCCTACGTGGTGGGCACGCTGGCGGAGTGGGGTCTGCCGACGGACACGGAAGTGTCCGACTCCATCCGGCTCATCATCTCCGAACTCGCCACCAACGCCGTCCAGCACACCTTCGGGCAGTCGCCCACCTTCACGGTGGACGTCGCACTCGACCGCGACGAACAACTGCGCATCGGCGTCACGGACAGCCACCCACGATTCCCCAGACGCCTGCCTGCCGCCGTCCAGCAGGACAACGGCCGCGGCCTCGTCATCATCCGCTGGCTGACCGCGGAGTGCGGCGGCAGGCTCAGGATCCGCCCCACCCGCGAGGGCGGCAAGACCATCTCGATCGAACTCCCGTGGACCGTCCCGGCCCAGCCCGTGCCCGCGGCGCGGCAGCAGGAGCCGTGATCTCACCGCATCTATGACGTGTGCCGCGCGCGGCCGAACGCCCCGCGCAGCAAGGCCCGGAAGGCCTCCACGGCCGGCGCCGCCTCCTCGCCCCGGTAGGCGACCGAGATCGTACGGCGCAGCTCGCCCGCTCCGAGCGGGCGCACCCCGACCGGCGTGACCGACGTCCGCGCCACCATCTCCGGTACGACGCCCACCCCGAGCCCCGCGCTGACCAGCGCGCACACCAGCGCATACCCGGGCGTCGACACCAGGACCGACGGGCTGGCACCGGCCCCGGCCAGCGCCGCCTCCACACCCTGCCGGGACGGATGCTCCGGCGCCATGCTGATCAGCGGCTGACCCGCCAGTTCCGTCAAGGGAAGCCTGGACGTGCCGTCGGCGAGGGCATGCCCCGGGGCGGTCACCAGCACCAGTTCCTCGACCAGGACCGGCTCCGTGCGCACGGAGGCGGGGAGCGCCAGGGCGTCGGCCGGCTCGTACGTGTGCGTCAGGGCCAGGTCGATCTCACCGGTGGCCACGGCCGTGACACCGGTCGGCGGTTCGTGGTCGGCGACGGACAGCTCCACATCCGGGTGAGCCCGGCGGAACGCGCTGAGCACCGGCGGCAGCAGATGGATGCCCGCCGTCTGGAACGTCCCGAGCCTCAGGACACCCCCCGACAGACCGGCCAGCCGGGCCAGTTCGTGGCGAGCCAGTTCCAACTCGTCGAGCACGCGCCGGGCCCGTGCCACCAGCAGCTCGCCCGCGCCCGTCAGCCGCGCCCCGCGGTGATGCCGGACCAGCAGCGCCGAGCCCGCCTCCCGCTCCAGCTTGGCCAGTTGCTGGGAGAGCGCGGGCGGGGTGTAGCCGAGGCGCTCGGCGGCCCGGGTGATCGACCCGGCCTCCGCGACGGCGACCAGCGCCGCGAGCCGGGTCGGATCGTACATGTCTGACCTCCACAGACCAAAGCATTGCTTAAGGCCTGCCCAGGATATTCGACATACCTGCTGAAGGCTCCGGCCCGGCAGGCTGGCCGCATGGACGCACAACTCATCGCCTTCACCGGGGTGGCGGCGGGCATGGTCGCCATGCCGGGCGCCGACTTCACGGTCGTCGTGCGCAACGCCCTGGTCTCCCGCCGGGCCGGTGTCGCCTGCGCGCTCGGCATCGCGGGCGGGCTGCTCCTGCACACCGCGCTGGCCGTGGCGGGCGTCGCCGCGGTCCTGGCCGCCGTCCCCGCGCTGTTCCGCTCGCTCCAGTTGCTGGGCGGCGGCTATGTCCTGTACCTGGGGGTGCGGACGCTGTGGTCGCTGCGCCGGCCCCGTGCCGTGCCCGTCGAAGCCGCCGGAACCGTCTCGTCCGCCGCGCGTCCCCTGCGGCAGGGCTTCGTCACGAACGCCCTGAATCCGAAAGCGCCCATCACCTTCCTCAGCCTGCTGCCGCAGTTCGTGCCCGCGGGCAGTCCCGCGCTGCCCCGGACCCTGCTGCTGGCGCTGATCGTGGTGGTCCTCGCCCTGCTGTGGTTCCCGGCCGTGGCCCTGCTGGTGGACCGGCTGGGCCGGTGGCTGCGCGAACCACGGGCCGCGCGGGCCGTCGAGGGGGTCACCGGCGCCGCGCTGACGCTTCTCGGTGTGCTGCTCCTTCTCGAGCCGCTGAGGGCTGCCTGATGGTGCCGCGCAGCGGCGCGGGGATCCGGACGGTGCCCTGGGGCGCCGGCTCCTCCACAGTGGCCTCGGGCCGCCCGGGGCTGCCGTGCGTCTCCTCCCGCAGCCCCGCCCGCCGCACCAGCCGGGGGAGCAGCCCCCACAGGCCGACGCAGACCAGGAACGTCGCCGCGCCCGCTGCGATGCCACCGGCCCGACTGGTCGTCACATCCACCACCAGCAGCACGGAACCGCTGAACGCGAACACCAGCACGATCAGGCCGGTTGCGGCCAGTCGTGAGGAGACCTGCACGATGCGGGGCTTGGCGCCCTGCTGGAAGAGCGAGCGGTGCAGCGCGGCCGGTGCGGTGAACAGCGCCGCTGCCAGGACCGCCAGCAGCAGCGTGATGACGTAGGTGACGCGCTGGACCGTGTCGAGGGACGTGAAGCGCGAGGTGAAAGCGAGCGACAACAGGAACGCGAACAGGATCTGTACGCCCGTCTGGGTGACCCGGAGCTCCTGGAGCAGCTCGACGAAGTTCCGGTCGGCGCGTTGCAGCGGGGTCTCGCCGCGTGCGGTGCAGGGACGGTGCTCGGCCATGGGTCACGGGTAACCACTTGAGGCCGTGTCACGCTCCGGCGTGCGGCGGCGCGTCAGGGACGCCGCCGCACGCCGGGCGGATCACTTCACGCGCCCGTACCAGACGCTCTTGGTCCAGATCTTCTGCAGCCGCACCACGTCCCCGCTCTTCGGGGCGTGCCAGAGCTTGTTCTTACCCGCGTAGATACCCACGTGGTACACGTTGCTGCCCGAGTGGAAGAACACCAGGTCTCCCGCCTTGCGGTTCTTGGCGGAGATGTGGCGCGTCTTGTTGTACTGCTGGGCGGCCGTGCGGGGGAGCTTCTTGCCGACCTTCTTGAACGAGTAGAGCGTGAGCCCGGAGCAGTCGAACCTGTGCGGACCGGTGGCCCCGTACCTGTAGGGCGAACCCTTCTTCGAGGCCGCGATCTGGAGTGCCTTCGTCCCATGGGTGGCTGCCGAGGCCTCCGAGGAGAAGCCGGGCGTCACGATCGAGCCGCCCACCGCGGCGATGGTGAGGGCCGAGGCCGTACCGGCCCGGACCATGAGCGACGGGACACGATTGAGCGCAGTCATGCGCAACCCTTCGTCAGCCGCCTGTGAAGGATGACCTGTCGGATTCGGGCTGGCGAAGTTGCCCGGCCGCTGACGCGGCTTCACCCCAAGGGCTGCTCGGACCCGGTCATGGCGTGACCGTCCCGGCGACCCGTCGTGCTTGGGTCCTCCACTCCTGCCGATCCACTCCTGTCGACCGGTCATCCAGGCGGCGGCAGGACTCGGCGTCCGCCCGGACCGCCCCGCCGCTGCGGCGGGGGCTTGTCGTCAGTCAGGGATCTTGGCTCATGGTTGTCCCGAAATCCCAACGGAACCGGGGGTTTGTGTTGTTACTCACCACTCACCCGTTCGGGTGGACACGTCTGTGTTCGAGCCACCGTCCACGGGCCCATCGGCCGCCGGACCAGCGATGGAATGTCCTATTCCGCTCCTCGGCCACGCGCGTTGCGCAACTGGGAGGGCCCGAAAAAAGGACTCCCGTCTACTCCGGACAGGGGTACGTCGTTTGGTCCGTTTCGACTCAGGCCTGGACGCTCCGTCGGCAGGGCGGGCGTCCGGGCCGACGGATCCGCGTCAACTGACGGACTCCGGGGGCAGGGTGACGCGGGCCGTGCGCCGCTCGCCGTCCAGCACCCGCAGCGCCCGGCCGAGTGTGCCGGCGTGCAGTTCCGTCTCGCCCCGCTGATGCATCAGGGCCAGCGCGTCACGCAGCGCCGTCGCCTTGCCCACCAGGGCCTGGGCGGCGCGCAGTCCGCGGTAGGTGTCGCCGGGCAGCGCCGGGTTGATCCGGCCGAGCAGGTCGACGACCTCCAGGTAACGGTCGATCAACTCAGCCTCGGCGCGGGTCAGCGCGGGCAGCGGCGGCAGTTCGGGCGGGAGCACCGGCGGCTCACTCTCCGGTCGGCATGGCCAGAGTGGCCTTGCGGTGGGGGACGATCCGGTCCACCAGGCCGTACTCCACGGCCTCCTGGGCGGTGAGGACCTTGTCGCGCTCGATGTCCTCGCTGAGCTGCTCCCGGCTGCGGCCCGTGTGCCGCGCGAGCATCTCCTCCATGCGGGTCCGGACGCGGGTCAACTCGTCGGCCTGGATCGCGAGATCGCTGGCCTGCCCGCGGGCCGGCTCGGGCAGCGCGGGCTGATGGATCACCAGACGGGCGTCCGGCAGCGCGGATCGCTTGCCGGGTGTGCCCGCCGCCAGCAGGACCGAGGCGGCCGCGCCGGCCTGGCCCAGGCAGATCGTCTCCACGTCGCAGGAGACGTACTGCATCGTGTCGTAGATGGCCGACAAGGCGTGGAAGGTGCCGCCGGGGGAGTTGATGTAGAGCGAGATGTCGCGGTCGGGGGCCTGGTGTTCGAGGTACATGAACTGGGCCATCACGTCGTTCGCCGAGGTCTCGTCCACCGGCGCCCCGAGGAAGACGATCCGCCCCTCCAGCAGCTTCGAGTACGGATCCGTCGTCCGTTGCCCGGACGCGGTGCGTTCGGTGAACTCGGGCAGCACGTAACGGGCGGACGGTCGGGTCATGGTGAACCCCTCCTCGCGGGCAGAGCCGTCTCCTGCGACAGCTGTCTCTGTAAAAAATGTACAGGACGTACGTGACGTTATGATGGCTGCATGGCCTACGAGATTCCGGTGACGCAAGCCAGGGCTGAGCTCGCCGACCTGATCAACCGCGTGGTGTACGGCGGTGAACGCGTCGTCGTCACCCGGCACGGCAAGCCTCTCGTCGCCCTCGTCTCAGCCGATGACCTGCGGCGAATCGAAGAGGCCGCAGAGCTCGCGGAACTCGCGGAGCCCGCGGAGGAGCAGGTGATCAGCGCTGTCTCCACGGTCCGCGAGGTCGCGTCCGCTCCTCGCGAACGGCAGCGGTTCGGGATCGCGGCGAAGCACCGGGGGGCCGGCCCGGCGTAGCCCGGGGTCCGCAGTCCGGGCAGGCCGAAACCGTGCACCCCCGTCCGCTACAGCTGGGGGTGCACGGTCGTTTCTGCTGTGTGATCGCCCTTCTGTGAGGACGGCGGCTCAGCCCACCGCCGCGAGCTCCCGTCCGTCGGTCGCGGCCTCGTCGCGCGCCTTCCGTGCCCGGAGCGCGCCGCCGAGCAGTACGGCGCCCAGGCCCAGCGCCGCCCACCAGGTCAGGGTCAGGGCGGGGCCGGTCGCCGCCGCGCCGTCGAAGTACGACACCGAGCGCAGCAGCGTCGTACCCGCGCCCGGCGGCAGCCACTGGCCGATCGCACCGGCCGGCTCCGGCAGCATCTGCGGTGCCGAGGCGGCGCCGGAGAACGGGTTGCCGAGGAGCATCACCACCGCTCCGGCGATCCCCATGCCGGCGGTGCCGACCAGGGCGGCGAGCCCGGCGACGGCACCACTGACGGCCAGCGCCGAGAGCCCGAGCGCTGCGGCCTCCGTCCACCAGTCGCCCGTGAGCACCCCGAGCCAGCTGTGCGCGACCCCGGCTGCGGCCACGCCCACCAGGGCGGACGCGGCGAGCAGCGCGGTCACGGCCCGGGCGCCGCGCAGCCCCAGCACGGTGACCACCGCTCCCGCCGCGATACCGGCCAGGGCGAGGGGCAGTACGGCGGCATTGAACGCCGCACCGCGCGGATCGCTCGCCGGGGTGGCCACGACGTCGACCGTCCTGACCTGCGTGCCCGCGGCGGCGGCCTGCTGTGCCACCGCCTGCTGGAGGAACTGGGCGACGGCCGGCCCCGCGGCGGACGCGGTGAGCAGTTCGGGGCCCTGGGGAGTGACCACGACCGCGCCGTACACGGTCCGGTCCTCGACGGCGTCCCTGGCTGCGGCCTCGTCGGCGTAACGGTGGATCTCGAAGGCGCCCTCGCGCTGCTCCATCCGCTTCTCCATCTGCGCCGCCGCGGCGGGCGGCCCCGCCACGCCCAGCGGCAGGTCGCGCGGTGCGGTGCGGGCGGCCGGCCAGGCGAAGGCCCACAGAGCCAGGGCCGCGAGGACGGGCACGAGGACGACGACCGCTATCAGGCGGCGGGTCGGGGTGGCGGGCATGAGGATCTCCTGCGAGCGGCAGACAGCGGTGCCGGGCGACTAAAAAGAAGGATCGTTCGTTTTTGTTCTGCCACCACCGTGCGCCGCCCTTCGTCGCTTGTCAAGAATGAATATTCGTTTTACGTTGTGGACCATGGCCCGCGTGTCCCAGGAACACCTCGATGCCCGCCGTCGGCAGATCCTCGACGGCGCCGCGCTCTGCTTCGCCCGCAACGGCTTCCATGCCACGTCCATGCAGGATGTGCTGAAGGAGGTCGGCCTCTCCGCCGGTGCCGTCTACCGCTACTTCAGTGGCAAGGAGGAGCTGATCGGGGCGATCGTCGGTGAGGTGCTCGACGTCGTGGGCGGCGTCTTCGAGAGCGCGGCCGAACAGAGTCCGCCGCCGCTGCCCGACGAAATGATCCCCGGGCTCCTCGCGACCCTGAAGGAAGCCAGGCCCGGAGTGGTGCACAACGGCGAGTGGATCTTCCCCCGCCTCATGCTCCAGGTCTGGACCGAGACCCTGCGCAACGAGGACCTGGCAGCCATCGTCCACGCCGGCTACGCCAGGGTCCGTGCCGCATGGGTGAAGGTCGTGGAGGGCTACAAGGACGCCGACCTCATCGCGGCGGACGCCGACCCCGACGCCATGGCGCGCGTGATGATCGCCCTCGCGCAGGGCTTCGCGGCTCAGATGGCCGTGTTCGGGGAGATGCCCCCGGAGATCATGAGGGACGGACTGCGGGCGATGGTGAGCATGCGGGACCCCGCTCAGCGGCCTGAAGGATCACAGCTCGGTTAACGTGTCTGAAACCCGGTCCAACTAGCCTGCCGCCACGCCACCAGGGCTTTTCCCCGGTGGCTGCGGCAACCGGGCCCCGCACGGTCCGGAGCGAGGACTGTGAGGTGGGACGTGCAACTGACCCCGCACGAGCAAGAGAGGCTGCTGATCCACGTGGCGGCCGACGTGGCCGAGAAGCGCCGGGCCCGTGGGCTGCGGCTCAACCACCCCGAGGCGGTCGCCCTCATCACGTCGCACATCCTCGAAGGTGCCCGTGACGGCCGTACCGTCGCCGAACTCATGTCCTCCGGACGCACACTGCTCACCCGGGACGACGTCATGGAAGGCGTCCCGGAGATGATCCACGACGTCCAGGTCGAGGCCACCTTCCCGGACGGCACCAAGCTCGTCACCGTCCACGAGCCCATCGTCTGAGAGAGGTCTCGATGATTCCCGGAGAGATCCTCTTCGCCGACGAGCCGATTGCGTACAACGAGGGCCGCGAGGTCACCCGGCTCACCGTCCTCAACGCCGCCGACCGTCCCGTCCAGGTCGGTTCCCACTACCACTTCGCCGAGGCCAACCCCGGTCTGGAGTTCGACCGCGCCGCCGCGCGCGGCAAGCGGCTGAACGTCGCCGCCGGCACGGCCGTGCGCTTCGAACCCGGGATCCCCGTCGACGTCGAACTCGTTCCGCTGACCGGCGCCCGTGTCGTGCCCGGTCTGCGCGGGGAGACCGGAGGTGCCCTCGATGCCTGAGATCTCGCGTGCCGCGTACGCCGACCTGTTCGGCCCGACGACCGGCGACCGGATCCGGCTCGCCGACACCGACCTGCTGGTCGAGATCGAGGAGGATCGTTCCGGCGGGCCCGGGCTCGCCGGTGACGAGGCCGTGTTCGGCGGCGGCAAGGTCATCCGCGAGTCCATGGGCCAGGCGCGTGCCACCCGGGCGGAGGGCACGCCGGACACCGTCATCACCGGCGCGGTGATCATCGACCACTGGGGCATCGTCAAGGCCGACGTGGGCATCCGCGACGGGCGGATCACCGGGATCGGCAAGGCCGGCAACCCCGACACCATGGACGGCGTCCATCCAGACCTGGTCATCGGCCCCGAGACCGAGGTCATCGCCGGCAACGGCCGGATCCTCACGGCGGGCGCGATCGACGCCCACGTGCACTTCATCTGCCCGCAGATCGCCGACGAGGCGCTGTCCTCGGGCATCACGACCCTCGTCGGCGGCGGTACGGGCCCGGCCGAGGGTTCCAAGGCCACCACCGTGACCCCCGGGCCCTGGCATCTCGCGCGGATGCTGGAGGCCATGGAGGCCTACCCGCTCAACATCGGCCTGCTGGGCAAGGGCAACACCGTCTCCCACGAGGCGATGCTGTCGCAGATCCGGGGCGGCGCACTCGGCCTGAAACTGCACGAGGACTGGGGCTCGACCCCGGCCGTCATCGACGCCTCGCTGACCGTCGCCGGGCAGACCGGCATCCAGGTCGCCATCCACACGGACACGCTCAACGAGGCCGGGTTCGTCGGCGACACGCTCGCCGCGATCGCCGGGCGGGGCATCCACGCGTACCACACCGAGGGCGCGGGCGGCGGGCACGCGCCGGACATCATGACCGTGGTCTCCGAGTCCTACGTGCTGCCGAGCTCCACGAATCCGACCCGGCCGTTCACCGTCAACACCGCCGAGGAACACCTCGACATGCTGATGGTCTGCCACCACCTCAACCCGGCCGTGCCGGAGGACCTGGCCTTCGCCGAGTCCCGGATCCGGCCGTCCACGATCGGCGCCGAGGACGTGCTGCACGACCTGGGCGCGATCTCGATCATCTCCTCCGACTCGCAGGCCATGGGGCGCGTGGGCGAGGTCATCATGAGGACCTGGCAGACCGCCCACGTGATGAAGCGGCGGCGGGGGGCGCTGCCCGGGGACGGCCGCGCCGACAACCGCCGGGCGCGCCGGTACGTCGCCAAGTACACGATCAACCCGGCACTCGCCCAGGGCCTGGCCCGGGAGATCGGCTCCGTCGAGAGCGGCAAGCTGGCCGACCTGGTGCTGTGGGAGCCGTCGTTCTTCGGCGTCAAGCCGCAGCTCGTCATCAAGGGCGGGCAGATCGCCTACGCGCAGATGGGCGACGCCAACGCCTCGATCCCCACGCCGCAGCCGGTCCTGCCGCGCCCGATGTTCGGGGCGATCGGGCGGGCACCGGCCACCAACTCCCTGAACTTCGTCGCCCCCCTGGCCGTCGAGGACGGGCTGCCGGAGCGGCTCGGCCTCGGGAAGCGGTTCGTGGCGATCGAGTCGACGCGCGGGGTCACCAAGGCCGACATGCGGGAGAACGACGCCCGGCCCGAGGTACGGGTCGATCCCGACAGCTTCGCCGTGCACATCGACGGGCAGCTGGTCGAGGCGGCGCCGGCGGCCGAACTGCCCATGGCCCAGCGGTACTTCCTGTTCTGAGGACGTCCTGATGTCACGTGCGGCACTTCTCGTCCTGGCCGACGGCCGTTTCCCCGCCGGCGGTCACGCCCACTCCGGCGGGGCGGAGGCAGCGGTCAAGGCCGGCCGGATCAGCGGGGCCGCGAGCCTGGCGGAGTTCTGCCGGGGGCGGCTGCACACGGCCGGTTCGGTGGCGGCCGCCCTTTCGGCGGCCGCCGCGCTGGGCATCGACCCCGTCACGCTGGACCGCGCCGCGGACGCCCGTACGCCCTCGCCCGCGCTGCGCGTCGCCGCGCGCAAGCTGGGGCGGCAGCTGATGCGGGCCGCCCGGGTGACCTGGCCGTCCGTCGAACTGGACGCGCTGGCCCGGGAGTTCCCCAAGGGGGCCCATCAGCCGGTGGTGCTCGGGCTGACGGCGCGGGCGGCCGGACTGGGGCCGGTCGACGCGGCGTACTGCGCGGCGTACGAGAGCGTGAGCGGGCCGGCCACGGCGACGGTGCGGTTGCTGAGCCTGGATCCCTTCGACGCGACGGGGGTGCTGGCCCGGCTGGCGCCGGATGTGGACCGCGTCGTGGACCGGGCGGTGGAGGCGGCGCGAAGGGTGGTCGACGAGGGGGTCGACGCGTTGCCGGCGGGGTCGGCGCCCTTGCTGGAGATCGGGGCGGAGGTACACGCGGGCTGGCCCGTGCGGCTGTTCGCCTCATAGGCAGCCGATCAAGTTGATCACCCTCTCCCCCCAAACCACTCGAATCAATCGGGCAAGAACGTAGGAGCCGCGCCATGCACCTCGACCACGACCACACCCACGACGGCCCCGGCGCCGTGAGCGCCGACGCCCTCCGGCCCGACGGCAGCCGCCGAGCGCTGCGCATCGGACTCGGCGGGCCCGTCGGGTCCGGGAAGACCGCCACCGTCGCCGCACTGTGCCGCGCGCTGCGGGACGAGCTGTCCCTCGCGGTCGTCACCAACGACATCTACACCCGCGAGGACGCCGAGTTCCTGCTCCGGGAGGCCGTGCTGCCGCCCGAGCGGATCACTGCGGTGGAGACGGGAGCCTGCCCGCACACCGCGATCCGGGACGACATCTCCGCGAATCTGGAGGCGGTGGAGGACCTGGAGGACGCCGTCGGGCCGCTGGACCTGGTCCTCGTGGAGTCCGGTGGGGACAACCTCACCGCGACCTTCTCCAGGGGACTCGTCGACGCGCAGATCTTCGTGATCGACGTGGCGGGAGGCGACGACATCCCGCGCAAGGGCGGGCCGGGCGTGACCACCGCCGACCTGCTCGTCGTCAACAAGACCGACCTCGCCCCGTACGTCGGCTCCGACCTCGCGCGGATGGCGGCCGACGCCAAGGCGCAGCGGGCCGAACTGCCAGTCGTCTTCCAGTCGTTGCGGAGCGAGCCCGGGGTGTCGGATGTCGCCGCCTGGGTGCGTGCGCAGCTCGCCGCGTGGGCGGCACGAGCGTGAACAGCTCCGGCGTGCGGTCCGTTGCGAGGATCGTCGCCCGGGACGACGGCCGGGGCGGGACGGCCCTGCCCGTGCTGGAGAGCGACGGGCCGCTGGCGCTGCGGCGCACCCGGGCGAGCGGTGCCGAGGCGCGGGTCATGCTGGTCGGAGCGATGAGCGGGCCGCTCGGCGGCGACCACTTCACCGTGCGGGCCCGGGTGGAGGAAGGAGCGCGGCTGTCCGTCGGGTCGGCCGCCGCCACCATCGCCCTGCCGGGGCAGACCAAGGGAGAGGCCCGCTACGACGTCCGGCTCGACGTCGGCGACCGGGCCGAACTGCACTGGGTGCCCGAGCAGTTGATCTCCGCGCAGGGCAGCGACCTGTACGTCACGACCCGCGTCGAGCTCGCCGCCACGGCCCGGCTCGTGCTGCGCGAGGAGCAGGTGCTCGGGCGGGCGGGTGAGGAACCCGGGCGGCTGACGAGCCGGCTGACCGTGCGGGTCGCCGGGCAGGCCGTGCTCGACCAGGAGCTGGCCTGCGGGCCCGGCGCGCCGGGCGGCTGGGACGGCCCCGCGGTGCTGGCGGGTCACCGTGCGGTCGGGCAATTGATCGTCGTACGACCCGAGTTCGCCGTCGAGCCGGTGCCGGCCCGGGCGCTCGGGGAAGGGGCCTCGGTCGTCCCGCTCGCCGGTCCCGCCGCCCTGGTGACCGCCGTGGCGCCGGACGCGCTGCGGCTGCGACGGCTGCTCGACGAGGCACTGGCGTCACTCGTGCGCACGTAGACGTCCGCTCACGCCCCGAACCAGGCGTCCTCCGCCGCGTAGTCGAACAGGTCCGGGTAGATCCGTGCGAGAGTCGGGAACGCGTCCGTCCAGTCCTGCCCGGACAGCCGGCGGGTGAGCCAGTCGACCGTCTCCGGCAGGCTCTCGGGGTAGGACACGACCGGCCGGTAGCCCAACTCCCGCTCCGCGGCGGACATGTCGAAGACCAGCGGCAGCTCCACCGACCAGGGCGAGCTGCCCACGGACGGCGAGGGTGCGGCCCCGTCCACCAGGACGGTCTCCGTCTCCACTCCCATCACCGCGTCCACCGCCGACCCGATCTCGGCCACCGTCGGCGGCTGCGGATCACAGGCGTTGAGCACCCGCGAGCCGGGCCGGGCGGCCGCCAGCCGGATCAGTTCGGCGAGGTTGCGGGCGGCCGACGTGTGAAAGCGGCTCTCACCCCGGTGGGCGAGCACCCTCCTGCGCCGGCCGTCGAGGTTCCGTTTCACGAAGTACAGCTCGCGGGGGAGCGGGCTGTGGGGCCCGTGGATCGCGCCCGCGCGCAGCAGGGTCGTGGGCAACCGGTCGCCCGCCGCGATGAGTTCCCTCTCCAGGGCGGCCTTGCCGGTGCTGTACGTGGCGTCCCCCGGCGGGACCGTCGGCTGGTCCTCCCGTACGGGCACGGGGTACCGCGGGAAACCACCCGGCTCGCTCATCGTGTCGAAGCCGCGGCCCGTGCCGTCCCCGTACACCGACACCGTCGACACGACCACGGCCGAGCCGACGCGGTCGGCCAGCCCCGTCAACTGCCGGGCGTGCCCGGCCCCGTAGGCGACGATGTCGACCACGAGGTCGCAGCCGTCACCGATCAGCGCGCCGAGCGCCGCGTCGTCCTCGCGGTCCAGCCGCCGCGTCCGTACCTCGCCGGGCCAGCTCTCGTCCCGGGCCCCGCCGCGCGACGCGGCCGTCACCTTCCAGCCGTCCCGCGCCAGCGCCTCCACCGCGGGCCGTCCTATCTGCCCGCCGGCCCCGATCACCACAGCACGTCTCATGCCGCGACCATAGGCGGTCGAGGCGGCCGGGGAGACGGCTTCTGCCGACAGCAGAGCCTCAAGTGAGCGGCAGGCGCGGAAACTTCCGCTCCTTCGCGGCGGCGGCCTCCTCGGCCTTCACGACGGCCGCGTACTGGTCGACGTACTCCTGTTCGGACAGGGAGAGGATCGCGTACATGATCTCGTCGGTGACGGCGCGCAGGATGGCCTTCTCGTTCTCCATGCCGGCGTAGCGCGAGAAGTCGAGGGGCTTGCCGAAGCGGATCACGACGGGGTGGACGTTGGGGATGACCTTGCCGGGCGGCTGGGCCTCGAAGGTGCCGATCATCGCGCAGGGAATGACCGGGACACCGGCCTTGAGGGCCATGACCGCGACGCCCACCTTGCCCTTGTAGAGCCGGCCGTCGTGCGAGCGCGTGCCCTCCGGGTAGATGCCGAGCAACTCGTCCTTGCTCAGCACGCCGAGGCCCTCGCGGATCGCGGCCTGCCCGGCGTCCTTGCCGGATCGGTCGACGGGGATCTGGCCGGCGCTGCGGAAGAACGACGCCGTCAGCCGGCCCTTGATGCCCGGGCCCGTGAAGTACTCGGCCTTCGCGAGGAAGGTGATGCGCCGCTTGAGGACCGCGGGCATCAGGAAGTGGTCCGAGAACGACAGGTGATTGCCGGCGATGATGGCGGCGCCCTCCGCCGGAACGTGCTCCAGGCCTTCTATTCGAGGCCGGAAGACCAGCCTCAGCAGCGGTCCGAGCAGCACGTATTTCAGCAGGTAGTAGAACAAAGCGGGCGCTCCTCGACTCTTGCGGTGGACTCAACCGCCGCGTTCCAGCAGGTCAACCGGCATGTCGTGGGGTGCCAGTGTAGGTGCAGGCATGGCCACCGGGCACCTCGTGCGACGGGACCGTGCCGATCCTTTGCCGATTGACTGACGGTCAGTCAGGAAGGTGTATCCGGTGTTGCTCATGCGGCTGGGGAGGACCGCGGGACCAGCGTGCTGCTCCACCCGGGTGGGCTGGCGGGATACGGGCGGTGCCTGGCCACCCGCTGTCTCTTGCGGCCTTCCCGAGTAGTCTGCGAAACATGCGGATCTCTGTTTCCTCGGACATGGACGAGCCCGTCGCCCGCTCCCTCGTGGCCGCGCTGCGCGACCGAGGGTACGAGGTGCGCCCGCACGGCGCGCTGCGTCCCGGGGACGACCCCCAGTGGGCGGTGTGCTCCGAGTCCGCGGCCCGCGAGGTCGCCGACGGGACGGCCGACCAGGCCGTGGTGTGCTGCTGGACCGGCACGGGCGCCTCGATCGCCGCGAACAAGGTGCCGGGCGTCCGGGCCGCCCTGTGCACGGACGCGTACACGGCCGACGGGGCGCGCCGCTGGAACGACGCCAACGTCCTCGCGCTCAGCCTGCGGCTCACGTCCGAGCCGCTGCTGAAGGAGATCCTCGACGCGTGGTTCGCCGGCGAGCCCAGCACGGACGCCGAGGACCGGCAGAACGTGGACCGCGTCAGGCTGCTCGACCACGGCAACACCCGCCGCTAGGGAGTGCCCGCTCACAGCCGCACGATGATCAGCGCGGTGTCGTCCGTGGCGCCGCCCGGCGGCAGCAGTTCCAGCAGGACCGTGTCGGCGAGGGTCTCGGGATCCTGGCCCCGGTTCCGGTGCAGCGCGTCCGCGAGACGGGCCAGGCCGGTGTCGATGTCCTCGCCACGCCGCTCGACCAGGCCGTCGGTGTAGAGCACCAGAGTGGCGCCCGGCGTGAAGGCCGTCTCGGCCTGGGGTCTCGGAATCGGGTCGGGGCGGGCGTCGAGCGGCGTGTCCGTGGCACCGTCGAGGAACTCGGCGCGGCCGTCGGGGTGGACCAGCACGGGCGGCAGATGGCCGGCGCTGCTGTAGGTGATGGTGTGCCGGTCGAAGTCGATGAAGGTCGTCACGGCGGTCGCCGACTCGGCGCCGTCGACCACGTGGGCGTAGCGCCCCAGCACGTCCAGGGCCTGGGCCGGGCCCTCGGCGACCCGGGAGGCCGCGCTGAGCGCGCTGCGCAGCTGGCCCATGACGCCGGCGGCCTCCAGTCCGTGCCCGACCACGTCGCCCACGGACACGCCGACCCGGTGGCCGCCGACCAGGTCGACCAGGTCGTACCAGTCCCCGCACACGTTGAGCGCGCCCACGGCGGGCCGGTACCGGACGGCGGCCCGGTGGTGGGGACTGACCTGGCGGTCGGGCAGCATCGCCTCCTGGAGGGCCAGCGCCACCTCGCGCTCCCGGGAGTGCGCCTGACGCAGCCGCTCGTTGAGCTCCTGGAGCTCGCGGGCGCGGGTGTACAGCTCGGCCTCCAGGACCCGCGACCGGCCGCCCCGGCCCCCTCCCGGGCGGCCCCGGGCCCGGATCAGCTCCGTGACCTCCTCGACACGGTGCAGGATCAGCGCCACCTTGCCGTCGGGGCCGAGCAGCGGCGCGTTCAACGGACTCCAGTAGCGCTCCTGCCATTCCCCGGGCCGCTCGGGATCCTCGACGTCGTAGCGCTGGAGGGCCATGGCGTCGCGCTCCCCGGTCGCCAGGACCCGGTACAGCGAGGCCTCCAGGTTGCGCCTGCCCGTCGAGGCGGGGTCGTTGGGGTTGTCGGGGAAGACGTCGAACAGGTAGCGCCCGACCAGCTGCTCGCGGGAGCGCCCGGACACGCGGACGAACTCATCGTTGACATCCGCGTACACCAGCTCGGGCGTCAACAGCGCCACCATGCCGGGCAGGGCCTGGAAGACCGCCGTGTAGTCGATCGCCGAATCCGTCATGGCCGCCGCCTCACCACTGCCGGGATCAGACCAGTTTCCCACGGTATGGGGGAACCCGGCCCCGGCTTCACTCCAGGAGCGCCACGGGCAGCTCGGCGAGCTCCGTCAGGGACTGCTCCGCCCAGATGATCTTCCCGTCGGGGACGAACCGCGAGCCCCACCGCTGGGTCAGCTGGGAGACCAGCAGCAGACCGCGCCCGCCCTCGTCCGTCGTACGGGGATGGCGCAGATGGGGCGCGGTGGCGCCGCTGTCCAAGACCTCGCAGACCAGGGCGCGCTCCCGGATCAGGCGGAGCCGGATGGGCCCGGTGGCGTGCCGTATGGCGTTGGTGACCAGCTCGCTCACCACCAGTTCCGTCGTGAACGCCAGCTCGTCCAGCCCCCAGCGGGCCAGCTGCCGGGTGGCCGTGCGGCGGGCGTCGGCGACGAGGGCCGGGTCGGGGTCCAGGTCCCAGGCCGCCACCTGCTCGGTGCCGAGGCGTTTCGTACGGGCCATCAGCAGAGCCACGTCGTCGTACGGACGCGCCGGGACCAGCGCGTCGACGACGTTCCGGCAGCGCGCCTCCAGCGGACCCGCCCCTTCCAGCGCCCGGCGCAGCCGTTGCCGGCCGGCGTCGACGGCCCAGGTCTCTCCCTGGGCCAGCAGCCCGTCGGTGTGCAGGGCGAGGGTGCTGCCCTCCATGAGGGACAGCTCGACCGCCTCGAAGGGCGGACCGCCTACGCCGAGCGGCGGCCCCTGCGGGAGATCGACGAACGTGACGGAGCCGTCGGGCAGGACCACGGCCGGTGCCGGATGGCCCGCGGCGGCCATCGCGCACCCGCCGTCGACCGGGTCGTAGACGACGTACACACACCCGGAGCCCACGCACTGCGTGCCCGCGGAGCCCGCCGCGCCCGGTTCGGCGCCCTCTTCCCGGGCCGACCGCGCCACCAGGTCGTCGAGGTGCGCCAGAACCTCCTCGGGCGGCAGATCCTGAGCGGCCAGGGTCCGTACGGCCGTCCGCAGCTGCCCCATGGCCGCGGCGGCGTCGATGCCGTGCCCGGGCACCTCGCCCACGACGAGCGCGACGCGCGCCCCGGACAGCGGGATGAGGTCGTACCAGTCGCCGCCCAGGCCGGTCAGCTCGTCGGCCGGCCGGTAGCACGCGGCCACCTCGACCGCGTCCTGCTCGGGGAGCCGGTGGGGGAGCAGGCTGCGCTGGAGGACGAGCGCGGCGTCGCGCTCGCGCGTGTAGCGCCGGGCGTTGTCCACGCAGACGGCCGCGCGGGAGACGAGGTCCTCGGCCAGGCGCAGGTCCTCCTCGTCGAAGGGCTCCCGGCCGTGGCGCCGGAAGAAGGTGGTGATGCCCAGGGTGGTGCCGCGCGCCCGGACCGGCACGGCGATCACGCTGTGCAGGCCCAGCTCCCGGAACCTGGCCTGCCGGCCGCTCGGTGCGTCCGTGGTCCAGTCCCGGGCCAACGGGTCGAGCCGTTCCTCGCGCCAGGACCGTCCCGTGGTGAGGCAGAGCACCGGGGGCGTTCCGGCCCGGAAGGCCACCACCTCGCCGATGTCGATGACGGACTCCGCGAGGTCGTCCTCCGCGCACCGGTATCCGGCGCGGCGCAGCGCCACCGGCTCCTCCGTGTCCGCGAGCGGGCCGGGGGGCAGTTCGGCGCCCCGCAGCACCGTCTCCAGCAGGTCCACGGTGACGAAGTCGGCCAGCCCCGGCACGGCCACGTCGGCGAGCTCCTGCGCGGTGCGCATGAGGTCCAGGCTGCGGCCGATGCTCTCGCCGGCCCGGTCGAGCAGCGCCAGCCGCTGCCGGGCGCGGTGCCGCTCGGTTATGTCGACGACCGTGTAGTACACGCCCATCGGGTTGCCCTGGTCGTCGTCGAGCCGGGTGAACGACAGCATGTGCGCCGTCTCGCGCAGCGGCGCCGACTGCACATGGCCCACGTGCTCGTACCCGACCACGGCCTCGCCGGTCTCCAGCACGTGCCGCATCTGCGCCTCGACCGCCTGGGCGTCCAGGCCCGGCTGGACGTCCGCGAAGCGCAGGCCGAGCCGCCGGGGCGGTGGTCCGCCGCCGAACTGCTCCAGAGCCGCGTTCGACCACACAAAACGCAGGTCCGTGTCCACGATCGCGATACCGACCGGGGCGTCGGACACCATCCGTTCCAGCACCGTACGGCTCATGTCCCAGCCGGGCGCGTCGGCCAGCTCCGACAGCAGCGCCAGCCAGCGCGCGCCGCCGTGCGCCTCCTCGGCCGAGGTGATCCGGGCCGCGACCCTCACCGGTTGCCCGTCCCGGCGGCGGGCCGTCAGCAGCCCCGTCCAGCCACCGTCCCTGCGGCACCGCTCGACCAGGTCCGGCACGCGCTGCGCGTCCTCGGCCGTCAGCAGATCCGCCAGCTTCCTGCCGACCGCCTCGGCCGCCGGATACGCCAGCAGCCGCCGGGCCTCACCGGTCCAGCCCGTCACCACGCCCTGCGGATCGAGCAACAGGGGCGCGGCGTCGGCCACGTCGAACCGCTGCCGGCCAACGCCGTACTCCTCGTGTGCGCCCACGGCCGACCTCTCTGTCGCTGAGAGTGGTCTACCACCTCTTGCCTCAATCTTCACCCTCCCGGCATGCGGGGGCGGCTTGTGCCGGGCCGGGTCGGGGCCTCTGCCATTGACCTCTTGCCGGGCGGCCTCCGCCATCGCCCCCTGCCAGACAGCCTCCGACCCGACGCTCCGCCAGGCGGCGCTCGCCATCAGCCCCTGGCCAGGGCGGCCTCCGTCGCAGCCCCTGCGCCTCTTACCGCAGCACCTTTTCCAGCGATCCGAGTGCCCCCTCGAGCTCCTCGGCCGTGATGGTGAGCGGCGGGGCCAGGCGGATGGTGGAGCCGTGGGTGTCCTTGACCAGGATCCCCTCCCGCATGAGGCGCTCGCTGATCTCGCGGCCGGTGCCGAGCGCGGGGTCGATGTCGACGCCCGCCCACAGGCCCCGCGAGCGGAAGCCGACGACGCCCTTGCCGACCAGCCCGGTCAGGCCGTCCCGCAGGGCCGCGCCCAGCTCGGTCGCGCGGCGCTGGAACTCGCCCGTCTCCAGCAGCTCGACCACCGCCGTGCCGACCGCGGCCGCCAGCGGGTTGCCGCCGAAGGTCGACCCGTGCTCCCCGGGGTGCAGCACCCCGAGGACCTCCCGCCGGGCGACCACCGCGGACACCGGCACGATGCCGCCGCCCAGCGCCTTGCCCAGCAGCACCACGTCCGGCACGACCGAGTCGTGCTCGACCGCCAGCGTGCTGCCCGTACGGCCGAGCCCGGACTGGATCTCGTCCGCGACGAACAGGCACCCCTTGCGGCGGGTCAGCTCGCGCACGCCGGCCAGGTAACCGTCGTCCGGAATGATCACGCCCGCCTCGCCCTGGATCGGCTCGATCAGCACCGCAGCCGTCGTCTCGTCGACCGCCGCTTCCAGCGCGGCCAGGTCGTTGTACGGCACGATCCGGAAACCCGGCGTGAAGGGGCCGAACCCCTGCCGTGCCGTCTCGTCCGTGGAGAAGCTGACGATCGTCGTCGTACGGCCGTGGAAGTTGTCCGCCGCGACCACGATCGTCGCCCGGTCGGCCGGGACGCCCTTGACGTCGTACGCCCACTTGCGGGCCACCTTCACCCCGCTCTCCACCGCCTCCGCACCGGTGTTCATGGGCAGCACCATGTCCATCCCGGTCAGCGCCGCCAGCCGCTCGGCGAACTCGGCGAGCCGGTCGTTGTGGAAGGCGCGGGAGGTCAGGGTCAGCCGGTCGAGCTGGCGGTGGGCGGCCTCGATCAGCGCCGGGTGCCGGTGGCCGAAGTTCAGTGCCGAGTAGCCGGCCAGCATGTCGAGGTAGCGGCGCCCCTCCACGTCCTCCACCCAGGCGCCCTCGGCACGGGCGACGACCACGGGCAGCGGATGGTAGTTGTGCGCCAGGACCGGCTCCTCCGCGCGGATGAGCTCCTGAGAGCCACGGGTACGGACGGGTGCGGTCATGAGCGGATCTCCCGGATCTCCTGGGTGCAGCACTTGATGCCGCCACCGGCCTTCTGGAACTCGGACAGGTCGACGGGGACGGGGACGTAGCCACGGCCGGCGAGCCGGCCGACCAGGCCCGTCGCCCCCGGTGAGATGAACACGTGCCGCCCGTCGGAGACGGAGTTGAGCCCGAACGCCATCGCGTCCTCGCGGGTGGCGAGCACCGCGTCCGGGTACAACCGGGCCAGCACCTCGCGGCTGCCCGGCGAGAACGCCTCGGGGTAGTAGGCGATGTTGTCGTCGTCGAGGACGAACAGCGCCGTGTCCAGGTGGTAGAAGTACGGGTCCACCAGCGTCAGGCTGATCACCGGTACCCCGAAGTACTCCTGCACCTCGCTGTGGGCTTCACGGGTGGTACGGAAGCCCGTCCCGGCCAGGATCCAGCGGCCGGCCGGCACCAGGTCGCCCTCGCCCTCGCACACCGACTCGGGGTGGTAGACCTCGTAGCCCTCCGACTTGAACCACGCCTCGTACGGCACGGACTCGGGACGGCGCTCGGGCGCGTGGAAGAGGGAGCCGAAGACGCGGCCGTCGACGACGACCGCCGCGTTCGCGGCGAAGACCATGTCGGGCAGACCGGGCACGGGTTTCACAGTGTCCACGGTATGGCCGTGGGCACGGTAGGCGTCGACCAGCGCCTGCCACTGGTCCAGCGCGCGGACGACGTCGACGGGTTCGCCGGGACGCATCCACGGGTTGATCGCGTACTGCACGGCGAAGTGTCTGGGTTCGCAGACGAGGTAGCGCCGCCGGCGCGGCACACGGGAGTCGGGCACAGAGGGGTCCCTCCGCTTCCTCACGGTGTGTGACTGGGTGTTGACACCAAGGTAGGAACTGACGGAGGCGGCCGACAAGGAACATCGGTTGCGCGTGGGCGCAGGAACGCTGCGTCTTGAGGCCCGTCAGCGCACGCCTGCTGCGCCGCCCGGGAACTCCTCCGGCGCGGGATGGCTGGCACCCGCCTCCGGACTCTCCGGAAGCAGATGGGACAGCACCATCACGCTGATCGTCTTCCGGATGAAGGGCTCCTGGCGGATCCGCTCCAGCACCTCCTCGAAGTGCTCCACGTCCCGCGCCCGCACGTGCAGCAGCGCGTCCGCACCGCCCGTCACGGTCATCGCCGCGGTGATCTCCGGGTAGTCGCGCACGACCTCCGCCAGCCGCCGCGGCGGGGCCGCGCCCTCGCAGTACACCTCGACATAGGCCTCGGTGCGCCAGCCCAGCGCCGACGGCTTCACCGTCGCCGTGAACCCGGTGATCACGCCCGTCTCCCGCAGCCGGTCGACCCGGCGCTTGACCGCCGTGGCCGACAGCCCGATCGCCGTGCCGATCTCGGCGAAGGACGTCCGGGCGTTGGCCATCAACGCGGTGATGATCTTCCGGTCGAGTTCGTCGAACGGCGTGGACCTGCTGTTCATGCGGGCACTGTATCCACCGGCATCCCGGCCCGCGCCCGGCCCGGCGCGGGCACCTCGTCCAGGGGCAACGTCCACCGGCACATGTCCAGACGTACGAATCGCCCCTACACTCCGGATTCATGCTGCGCGCCCTCGCTGTCGACGACGAACGCCCCTCGCTGGAGGAGCTGCTCTACCTGCTGCACGCGGACCCCCGCGTCGGCAGCGCGGAGGGCGCCGGCGACGCGACCGAGGCGCTGCGCCGCATCAACCGCGCCCTGGAATCCGGTCCGGGCGGGCCCGAGGCCATCGACGTCGTCTTCCTCGACATCCAGATGCCCGGCCTCGACGGGCTCGACCTGGCCCGGCTGCTCACCGGGTTCGCCCGGCCGCCGCTCGTCGTGTTCGTCACCGCCCACGAGGACTTCGCCGTCCAGGCCTTCGACCTCAAGGCCGTCGACTACGTCCTCAAGCCCGTCCGCAAGGAGCGGCTCGCCGAGGCCGTACGGCGTGCCGCCGAGCTGCGCGGCACCGCGCCCCGCATACCCGTGAGCGAGCCCGACCCCGACCACATACCCGTCGAGCTCGGCGGCGTGACCCGCTTCGTGGCCGTCGGCGACATCACCCACGTCGAGGCCCAGGGCGACTACGCCCGTCTGCACACCGACAAGGGCAGCCACCTGGTCCGCATCCCGCTGTCCACCCTGGAGGAGCGCTGGCGCTCCCGCGGCTTCGTCCGCATCCACCGCCGCCACCTCGTCGCCCTGCGCCACATCGGCGAACTCCGCCTCGACGCGGGCACCGCCAGCGTCCTCGTCGGCACCGAGGAGCTCCAGGTCAGCCGGCGCCACACGCGCGAACTGCGCGACCTGCTCATGAGGAGGGCGTGACGGTGCCCCAGGACCACACCGAGCGCCGCGTCGTCGTCACCGGCCCGCCCCGCCGCACCCGCCGGGCCTCCGCCTACTACTACCGCCCGCGCACCGAGATCGACGAACAGACCACTCTCGGCCACACCTACGTCCGCTCCCTGATGCGCACCCAGCTGCGCGCCGCGCTCACCGTCTTCGCGGTCCTCGGCCTGCTCGTCGGCCCACTGCCGCTGCTGTTCGCGGCGATGCCCGACGCCCGCCGCCTGGAGTGGGCCGTCCTCGGCTTCGGCCTCTACGCCCCGCTGGTCCTGCTCGCCCGCTGGTACGTCCGCCGCGCCGAGCGCAACGAGCGCGACTTCGTACGCCTCGTCGAAGACCGATGAACTCCCACTACGCCGTCCCCGCCGTCGCCCTGGTCGTCGTCGCGACGATTCTCGTGGGCGCCTTCGGCCTGCGCATCTCCCGCACCACCTCCGACTTCTACGTCGCCTCCCGCACCGTCGGCCCCCGCCTCAACGCCGCCGCCATCAGCGGCGAGTACCTCTCCGCCGCCTCCTTCCTGGGCATAGCGGGGCTGGTCCTGGTCCAGGGCCCCGACATGCTCTGGTACCCGGTCGGCTACACCGCCGGCTACCTGGTGCTGCTTCTCTTCGTCGCCGCCCCGCTGCGCCGCTCCGGCGCCTACACGCTCCCCGACTTCGCCGAGGCCCGCCTGGCCTCGCAGGCCGTACGGCGGCTGGCCGGTGCCTTCGTCGTCGGCGTCGGCTGGCTGTATCTGCTGCCCCAGCTCCAGGGCGCGGGACTGACCCTGACGGTGCTGACCGGGGCGCCCGACTGGCTCGGCGGGGTGATCGTCGCCGTCGTCGTGACCGCCACCGTCGCCGCCGGCGGCATGCGCAGCATCACCTTCGTCCAGGCCTTCCAGTACTGGCTGAAACTCACCGCCCTGCTCGTCCCCGCCCTGTTCCTGGTGCTCGCCTGGCAGAGCGACGGGTCTCCCCGCCACGCCTTCGACGAACCGGCCACCTTCCGCGAGCAGCGCGTCGTCCGCGTCGGCGACAGCATCGACCTGAAACTGGACCGGCCCCTCACCGTCACGGTGACCGGCACCGTGGACGGCCGCACGCACACCGATACCCGCCTCGACCTGCCCGCCGGCACCCACCGCGTCGAACGCGGCACCCGGCTCACCTTCGCCGAGGGAGCGGCCGTCCCCGAGGCACAGCGCAGCGGCGGCGGCGACCTGTCGCCCGCACCGGCCGAGAGCAGCGAGGAACGCCCGCTGTACGCCACCTACGGGCTGATCCTCGCCACGTTCCTCGGCACCATGGGCCTGCCGCACGTCGTGGTCCGCTTCTACACCAGCCCGCACGGCGTGGCCGCCCGCCGCACCACCGTCGTGGTCCTCGGCCTGATCGGCGCCTTCTACCTCCTGCCGCCCGTCTACGGCGCCCTCGGCCGCATCTACGCCCCCGAACTCACCCTCACCGGCGACACGGACGCCGCCGTCCTCCTCCTGCCCGACCGCATCATCGGTGGAGTGGGCGGCGATCTGCTGGGCGCGCTCGTGGCGGGCGGCGCCTTCGCCGCGTTCCTGTCCACGGCCTCCGGGCTCACCATGGCCGTCGCGGGCGTGCTCACCCAGGACGTCCTGCCCGCGCGGGGCGTACGGCACTTCCGGCTCGGGACCGTCCTCGCGATGGCCATGCCCCTCGCGGCGAGCGTCCTGGTCGGCGGGCTCCCGGTCGCCGACGCGGTGGGGCTCGCCTTCGCCGTGTCCGCGTCCTCGTTCTGCCCGCTGCTCGTCCTCGGCATCTGGTGGCGGCGGCTGACCCCGCCCGGCGCGGCCGCCGGGATGCTGGTCGGCGGCGGCTCGGCCCTGCTCGCCGTCGCCGCGACCATGACGGGCTACCCGGGCGAGGGCACGCTGCACGCCCTGCTCGCCTGGCCCGCGCTCTGGTCGGTGCCGCTGGGCTTCCTCACCATGATCCTGGTGTCCCTGGCCACCCCCGGCCGGGTGCCACCGGGCACGGCGGCGGTCCTGGCCCGGTTCCACCTGCCCGAGGAACTGCGCACGGAGGTGACGGCATGAGCGGATTCCTGGCCGGCCTGTGCGTCGCCGTGCTCCCGGTGCTGGCCCTGGGCGTATGGCTCGGCCGGCGCACGGCACGCCCCCAGAGCCTCGGCGGCCTGGGCACCCCCGTCGAACACGCCACCTTCGAGACCCTGCACACCGCCTCCCTCGCCGCACCCCCGCTGCGGGCCGGGCTAACGGAGGAGACCGCCCGCAAGTCCGCCCGCAAACTGCGCTCCCTGCTCGGCACGGACGCCCTGTGCCTGACCGACCGCAAACAGGTCCTGGTCTGGGACGGGGACGGCGCCCACCACCGTACCGAGATCATGGAACGTCTCGCCGGCCCTCTGGAGACCGGCCGCGGCGAGGCCTTCCAGCTGACCTGCGACCTCCTCGACTGCCCGGTGCGCTGGGCGGTCGTCGCCCCGCTCACCGTCGACGACCGCGTGCACGGCGCCCTCGTCGCCTGCGCGCCCCGCGAGTCGGCGGTCCTCGTCCGGGCGGCCGGCGAGGTGGCCCGCTGGGTGTCCGTACAGCTGGAGCTCGCGGACCTGGACCAGTCCCGCACCCGCCTCATCGAGGCCGAGATCAAGGCGCTGCGGGCCCAGATATCCCCGCACTTCATCTTCAACTCGCTCGCGGTGATCGCATCGTTCGTCCGCACCGACCCCGAACGCGCCCGAGAACTGCTCCTGGAATTCGCCGACTTCACCCGCTACTCGTTCCGCCGGCACGGTGATTTCACCACCCTCGCCGACGAACTCCACGCCATCGACCACTACCTGGCGCTCGTACGGGCACGCTTCGGCGACCGCCTCTCCGTCACCCTCCAGATCGCCCCGGAGGTGCTGCCCGTCGCCCTGCCCTTCCTGTGCCTCCAGCCGCTTGTCGAGAACGCCGTCAAGCACGGCCTGGAGGGCAAGGCCGACAAGTGCCACATCCAGATCACCGCCCAGGACGCGGGTGCCGAGGCCCTGGTCGTCATCGAGGACGACGGCGCCGGCATGGACCCCGGCCTGCTCCGCCGTATCCTCGCCCGCGAGGTCAGCCCCTCGGGCGGCATAGGGCTCTCCAACGTCGACGACCGGCTCCGCCAGGTCTACGGCGACGACCACGGCCTCGTCATCGAGACCGCCATGGGCGCGGGCATGAAGATCACCGTCCGGCTCCCGAAGTACCAGCCGGGCGTGCATTCGGCCGGACGGCTGATCCCGGAGTGAGCCTCAGGTGCTCTTCGTGGTGACCACCATCCCGAGGGTGATCAGGCCCAGGACGACCCAGCCGAACCACAGCCAGCCGTTGCTGCCGAGCGCCACCGTGTAGGCCGTCACCAGTACGAGGCCGCCGACGGTGACGACTCCCATGGTCTTCGTCGCGTTCGAACCGTTCGTGGAACCGGGCATCGCAACACCCTCCTCATGGTTCTGTTCCCCCCATGGTGCCCCCGTTCTGCCTCCTGACGGTGCAGACGACGACATGAGTACCGGATTTCCAGGGTCCGTCACTGGTCCACGAACCGGCTTCGTAGACGGACGGATCGAAGCCGTAGTCGCGCGGCGCCACGTCCCGGGCGCACGCGGCGTCCGACGAGGTCCGGGCCTCGGCGAGTGTCACGCCGCCGTCCAGTCGGGTGAATCCGAGCACCTGCTGGTCGTACCGCCCGCCGCACGGCACCAGCCGCGCCTCCCGGTTCGAACGGACGTCCAAGCAGTCACGCTTCTGCATGGTCGCGGTGTCGGCGAACGCCGTACCGAACCTACGTCGCTCTCCGAGCGGCCCGTACAGCGGCCCGTGCGCGCCGAGGACCAGGCAGGCGGTGCGCCGCTCCGCCGCCTCGAACCCGGTGCCGCTCGGCACGACGGCGTGGCTGCGGACATCGGCGAGCCGGTCCCGCAGCTCCCGGGTCCGCTCCTCGCAGCGGGCCGGCCCTCGTTTCCGTGCCTCGTCCGCCGAGGCCGCCTCGACGAACGCGACCACCTGCCCGTCGGGCGCCTTGTCCTGGCAGGTCGGGTCCAGGGAGAGCCGGGGCGTGCCGGCGAACCGGGTCCCGCCCGGCCAGTCCGCGAGCACACAGTCGCCGTCCGCGAGCGGCTTTCCCAGCCCGGCGGCCTCTCCGTACGGCGCCGCCGTCCCGCCGCCCGCCCGGTCGGCCAGCGCGTACCAGACGCCACCCAGCGCGAGGACCAGCCCCAGCCCGCAGGCGGCGAGAGCCCGGAGGGCGGGGGAGTGCCGCCGCCGCCGCGCGCCGGACGCGGCGGCGACGGGCCCGAGACCGTCCGCCCCGGTCGGCGGTACGGGTGGGGCCTCCCACGGGGACGGCGACCCGGGGTCCGTCCGGGTCCGCTCGTACGCGTCGGACTGGGGCGTGACGAGCCCCGACAGCGCGGCCTCCGCCTCCTGCGCGGTCATCCGCAGCTCCGGATCCTTGGCGAGCAGCCCGCGCAGCGCGGGCTCCAGAGCCCCGGCCCGGACCGGCGCGAGCGGCTCCTCCATGACCACCGCGGTGAGCGCCGCCAGGTGCGACTCCCGCTCGAAGGGACCGCGGCCCTCGACGCCGAAGTACAGCGTGCAGCCCAGCGAGAACAGGTCGGCGGCCCGCGTCGGCGCGCTGCCGGACGCCCGCTCCGGCGCCAGATACCCCGCCGTGCCGACCAGCGCGGACGCCCTCGTGTACCGCGTCTCACCGGCGTCCGGCCGCACGGAGATGCCGTAGTCGGTGAGCAGCACCCGCCCGTACGGCGAGCCCGTGCGGTCCGGCGCGAGCAGGATGTTCGCCGGCTTCACGTCCCGGTGCATCACGCCCCGCTCGTGGCCCGCGGTCAGCGCGTCCAGCACGGCGAGGCCGACGCGGGCACACTCGGCCGGGGCGAGCGGCCCGCGCCGGGTCACCAGCTCCCGCAGGTCCACGGCGCCGGTCACGTACTCCATGACGATCCACGGCAGCCCCTCGTGCTCCAGCACGTCGTGGACCGTCACCACATGCGGGTGTCCGCGCAGCCCGGCCGCGTGCCGGGCCTCCGCACGGGCCCGCGCGACCCGCGCCTCCCGCTCGTTCCCGGCCTCGGCCGGGTCGCGGAACACGATCTCCTTCAGCGCGACCTCGCAGGCGAGTCTCTGGTCGTGGGCGAGCCAGACATGCCCCATGCCGCCGCTGCCGAGCCGGCGCAGCAGCAGGTAGCGGCCGGCGACGATCCGGCCCACTCCCGACGTCGGTGATCCTGAGGACATCCGGTGACTCCCGGGTTCGGCGGGGGTGTGGTGCTAGACGGTGGCGCTCGGGGCGGGCGGGGCGGTCGCCGGAGCGGTGGACACGGGGATGGTCGTCGCAGGCGTGGTCGTTGCGGGGGCGCTCGACGCGGGCGTGCTGCTCACGGGCGGCGCCGCGCTGCTCGTGACCGGTTCACCGTCGGAAGGCGAACTGGTGGCCGGGGGAGGCGAGCTGGTGACCCGCGGCGGTGAGCTGGTCGCCGCCGGCGGTGCACTGCTCCTGGGCGCGGCGCTCGACGCGGGTGGCACGGAGCCGGGCGGCGCCTTCGACGGGGGCTGACGAGAAGGCGCGGGCCCGGTACTCGTCGGAGGCCTGGAGCCGACAGGGGGAGCCGAGGACGCCGAGGGCGATGGTGTCGACGTACGCCCCTGCGTCCCCGACTCCGCCGCCACGCTCAGCGTCACGTACGCCCCGAACCGCAGCTCGGCGCCCGCGCCCGGGTCGGACGCGACGATCCGCGCACGGTCGGGGGGCGGCTCCTCACCCCGGAACGCGACCGCCAGCCCCGCCTCGGCCAGCCGCCGGCTCGCCTCCCCGAACGTCGTCCCGGCGAGGGGCGGCACGGCCCGCCGCTCCGTCGCGTCGAAGTCGGCGTCGGCCTCGCCCGTCGTGCCGACGGGCCGTTCGACGCCCCGGCCGGAGTCCTGGACGTCGAGGAGGGTGATGCGCTCCAGCTTCCGGGGAGCGGGCCGTACGACCACCACCTCGGCACGGTCGTATCCCTGCCACTTCTCGTTGCCGTCCCCGAACGTGACGGATATCCGGCTCGTGTCGCCCTCGAAGGGCCGCAGCGGATTCCCGCACGAACATTTGACCGACGGAAGTCCCTGCTCATCGACGAGAATCGCGATTCCCGCCTGGAGCAAGGCCCGGAAGGGAACAGCCTTTCCCTTTTTGTAGTCGTGGTTCAACGCGAGGGTGTCGTGACGCAGGAGAACCGGCGTGAGCCGGTCGAGATATCCCGGAATCTCGTCCGCACGCAGATCGAGGGCGGCCGCCCACGCCCGTGCCTTGCGATCGTTGCGCGGCGCGGTGAGGAACCGCTTCAGCCGCTCGACATCACAGATCTCCGGCTGTTTGGTCCCGCCGTACAGCCCCGGCGTGTCCCCCTGCTGGAGACCGCCCGGCACGGCGCGCGACCGCACCTGGGCGTCCCGGCCGAGCCCGCTGTCCTCGGCGAAGAAAGGCGCCAGGGACGGAACTCCCGCGGCGACCGCCTTCACCTCGAACAAGGACCTGCCCGAATCGCACCCCCCGAGAGCCAGCAGAAAAGCGACCAGGACAGCGATCCTCCGCATCACCGCTCCCCCCTGCGGTTCCCCGACGCGTTTCATGCTACTGAAGGAAAAAGCTATTCAGCCGCGTTGTGGAGAAAGAGCAGAGCGAGAAGAACGGGCGCCCTGGGGCGTGGGAAAAATCAGTTCCCGCGTGCGTGCAGCGAGCTCAAATAGGCGTTGTACGCCTCGAGTTCCTTGTCCCCGTCACGGTCGGCGGCCCGGTCCTCGCGCCTGGCCTGCCGCTGGTCCGAGGCGTACCACTGGAACAGCAGCGCGACCAGCACCAACACGGACGGGATTTCGCTGAACGCCCAGGCGATGCCGCCCGCCGCGTTCTGGTCGGACAGCGCCTCGATCCCGAGCGAGGCGGGCGGGTTCTTGAACGTCTCGACCATCGGCTCGGACGCCATCATCAACGCGATCCCGAAGAAGGCGTGGAACGGCATGCCCGCGAACAGCTCCAGCATCCGCATCAGATAGCCCGGCCGGTGCGGGCCCGGGTCCACGCCCATGATCGGCCAGAAGAACACCAGGCCGACGGCGAGGAAGTGCACCATCATCGCGATGTGCCCCGTCTGGGAGCCCATCAGGAAGTCGAACAGCGGCGTGAAGTACAGCCCGTACAGGCTGGCGATGAACAGCGGGATGGTGAACGCCGGGTGGGTGACGATCCGCATGTAGTGGCTGTGCAGGAACATCAGCAGCAGCTCACGGGGCCCCTTGCGGCCCCGACCCGCCGTCGGCAGTGCGCGCAGCGCCAGCGTGATCGGCGCCCCGAGCAGGATCAGGATCGGCGAGACCATGCTGATCACCATGTGCTGCACCATGTGCACGCTGAACATGACCATGCCGTAGTCGTTCAGCTGGGTGCACATCACGAGCACGATGCTCAGCACGCCGATGACGAAGGCGACCGTCCGCCCCACCGGCCACTTGTCCCCGCGCCGCACCAGCCGCACGACACCCCACCCGTACAGCGCCAGCCCGGCCAGGCAGGCGATGAGGAAGAACGGGTCGGTCGACCACTCCAGCCCTCGTCCCAGCGTGAACGGCGGCAGATCCATGGTCATGCCGTGCCCGCTGTGATCCATTCCGCCGGCTCCTGTTTCGTGGGGGTGTGCAGCAATCTGTCCGCCCCAAGAGTAGAACCGCCCCCGGTCACACAAGTGACCGGGGGCGGCAAGACGTGCTCAGGGGCGCGGGGACCTCAGAGAACACACTCCGCCTCGGCGTACCGCTCCTCCGGCACCGTCTTCAGCGTCTCCACGGCCTCGGCCAACGACACCATCACGATGTCGGTGCCCCGCAGCGCGGTCATCTGCCCGAACTCGCCCCGGTGCACGGCCTCCACCGCGTGCCACCCGAACCGCGTGGCCAGCACCCGGTCATAGGCGGTCGGCGTCCCACCGCGCTGCACATGCCCGAGGATCACGGGCCTGGCCTCCTTGCCGAGCCGCCCCTCCAGCTCGACCGACAGCTGACGGGCGATCCCGGCGAACCGCTCGTGTCCGTAGATGTCCTTGCCGCCCTCGTCGAACTCCATGGTCCCGGCCCGGGGCTTGGCCCCCTCCGCCGCCACCACGATCGCGAAGCGCTTGCCCGCCTCGAACCGCTCGCCCACCCGCCGGGTCAGCTCCT
Source organism: Streptomyces azureus (assembly GCF_001270025.1). NCBI lineage: Bacteria > Bacillati > Actinomycetota > Actinomycetes > Kitasatosporales > Streptomycetaceae > Streptomyces > Streptomyces azureus. The sequence goes on from NZ_DF968256.1 coordinate 80,114, forward strand.
CTATGTCGAAGGGCCGCTCGGGTACGACGATGGCGTGCGCGCCGGCCGCCATGCCGGAGTGCAGCGCGATCCAGCCGGTGTGCCGGCCCATGACCTCGACCACCAGAACCCGCTGGTGGGACTCGGCGGTGGTCTTCAGCCGGTCCAGGGCCTCGGTCGCCACCCCGACGGCCGTGTCGAAGCCGAACGTGACGTCCGTGACCGCGATGTCGTTGTCGATGGTCTTCGGCACACCCACGACGGGCAGACCGCTGTCCGACATCAGCCGCGCGGCCTTGAGCGTGCCCTCGCCGCCGATGGGGATGATCGCGTCGAGGCCGAGCTCCTCGACATGGCCCTTGGCCCGCTCCACGCCGTCCCGCAGATGGGAGGGCTGGACCCGGGAGGACCCCAGAATCGTGCCGCCGCGGGCGAGGATGCCACCCACCGCGTCGAGGTCGAGCTTGAGGTAGTCGCACTCCAGGAGGCCCTTCCAGCCGTCCCGGAAGCCGATGACCTCGTCGCCGTGGTCGACGACGGCGCGGTGCACGACGGACCGGATGACGGCGTTCAGGCCGGGGCAGTCGCCGCCGGACGTGAGGACACCAATGCGCATAGCCCGAAAACCTTCTCAACGTGGGCCGGGACCGGACCACGTTGTCCGGCTCGAATCCCCGCCACCCTAGCGGCATCGAGGGGCCGGACCGAAGCACGCGTCCGCCTGCTGGACGACCCCGCTCACCTGTGCGGATGTGCCGTCAGACGGGCTGTTGACCAGCAGGTTGACGCTTCCTGGCCGTACGCTGCCGCGCAGCGCTCACGCAGGCTGCTGGGCAGCAGCGATGCGCTCGTTGCGCAGTGCCTCGTACCAGCGGTCGTCGGTCGGCGGCAGCGCGTTGACGTCGAGGGCCAGCTTCAGCAGCAGGTCCGCGATCAGCGGGTTGCGCGCGAGCACCGGGCCGTGCATGTACGTGCCGAACACGGTGTCGTTGAACGCGCCCTCCGTGCCGTCGCCCGTGCCGTTGCCGTTGCCGAAGCGCACCCGGGCGAGCGGGCGGGCGGTGGGGCCGAGGTGGGTGACGCCCTGGTGGTTCTCGAAGCCGGTCAGCGGGGGCAGGCCGAGGCGCGGGTCGATGTCGCCCAGCACGTCACCGACGCACCGCGCGCCCTCGCCGCGCACCGACACCACGTCCAGCAGGCCGAGGCCGGGCTCGCGCTGTCCGAGGTCGTTGATGAACTCGTGCCCGAGGATCTGGTAGCCGGCGCACACCGAGAACACGATGGCGCCGTTCTCCACGGCCCGGGTGAGTCCGCCGTCCCGGCGCAGCCGCTCGGCGGCGAGCCGCTGCGGCCGGTCCTCGCCGCCGCCGATCAGGTAGATGTCGCCGGAGGTCGGGATCGGCTGGTCGCTGCGCACGTCGAGCCGGGCCACGTCCAGGCCGCGCTGCTGGGCCCGGCGCTGCACGACGAGGACGTTGCCCTGGTCGCCGTAGGTGCTGAGCAGGTCGGGATAGATCCAGACGATGCGCAGTTGGTTGTCGCTCACAAAAGTCCCCTGACGTCTCGTGCTCAGTTGCCGACGCGGCGGCGCAGGTCCTGGAACGCCGTGTAGTTGGCGATGACCTCGATCCGGCCCGGCGGGCAAGCGGCCACGGCCTGGTCCAGGTTCTCGTACACCTGGAAGTGCTGGTCGGCGACCTCCAGGCGCACCGCCAGGTCCAGTCGCCGGTCACCGACGACGCAGATCGGGTGGCCGGTCAGGCGCGTGTAGTCGACGTCCCACAGCCAGGAGGTGTCGGTGCCGTCGGCGGAGCGCGCGTTCACGGACAGGATGACCGGGGCGGGCGGCGGATCGATCAGGGAGAAGGTCTCCAGCCAGCCGGCCGGGTTCTTCGCGAGGAGGAGTCTGAGGTCACGGCCCTGGAACTGGACGACGTCGTACCGCCCGGCCACGGCCTGCACCTGGTACATGCGCTCCAGCGCGACCTGCGGCGGCACGCCGAACACGGCGGCGACGGCGGCCGAGGAGGCGGCGTTGGCCTTGTTGGCGCGGCCGGGCAGCTGGAGGTGGATCGGCCACGCGGAGCCGTGCGGGTCCAGTACGTGGTCGCCGGAGAGTGCCCAGCTCGGCGTCGGACGGCGGAAGCCGCACTCACCGCAGTACCAGTCGTCGCCCGGGCGCTGCATCACGCCACCGCACGACGGGCAGGACCAGGCGTCGTCCTTCCACATCTGCCCGGCGGCGACCCAGATCACGTTGGGGGAGGAGGACGCCGCCCACACCACCAGCGGGTCGTCGCAGTTGGCCACGACCACGGCCTTGGAACCGGCGAGTCCCTCCCGCCAGTTCTCGGCGAGCATGCGGGTCTCGGCGGCGCGGTCGAGCTGGTCGCGGGAGAGGTTGAGCAGCGCGATGCACTTCGGCGCGGTGTCCCGGGCGACGCCGGCGAGGTACTTCTCGTCGACCTCGATGACGCCGTACCGGGCGTCCGAGCTGCCCGCGAGCGCCGAGGTGATGCCGGCCGGCATGTTGGCGCCGAGCGCGTTGGAGACGACCGGCCCCGCCGCGCGCAGGGCCTCGGCGATGAGCCGGGTGGTCGTGGTCTTGCCGTTCGTCGCCGAGACCAGGGTCACGTCCAGGTTCTGCGCGAGCCGGGCGAGGAGGTCGGGGTCGAGCTTGAGCGCCACCCGGCCGCCGATCACCGAACCGCTGCCGCGCCCCGCGGCGCGGGATGCCGCCGCGACCGCCTTGCCCGCGGTCACGGCCAGCTTGGCCCGCGGCGAGAGCGGGTCCGAGTTGCCTGCCATCAGTTCTCGATCCTCCTTGCGTACGCGCCGCGCTTGAAGCCTGACGGCCACGTGGTGTGGACCTCAGCCTATCGAGATCCATTAGCACTCCCGAACCGAGGCACTGTGGTGAATGCGTGCGGGAGGCGCGGAATGACAGGGACCTTACTCTTGCCGCCATGCGAAACAGCCCCATCCCCGGTGCCCACGGCCACGTGAGACCCCTCACCCTGCACGGAGACCCGCTCCTGCACACACCCTGCGCTGAGGTCACCGAGTTCGGCCCCGAACTGGCCCGCCTCGTCGAGGACTTGTTCGCAACCATGTACGCCGCCCAGGGCGTCGGCCTCGCCGCCAACCAGATCGGCGAGCCGCTGCGGGTCTTCGTCTACGACTGCCCCGACGACGAGGACGTCCGGCACCTCGGCCATGTGGTCAACCCGCGCCTGGTCGAGGCGGACGGAGTGGTGATCCGGGGCCCGGAGGGCTGCCTGTCCCTGCCGGGCCTGGAAGCGGCCACGGAACGTTACGACCACGCGGTCGTCGAGGGCTTCACGGTGACCGGAGAGCCGGTCACCGTCCACGGCACGGGCTTCTTCGCCCGCTGCCTGCAACACGAGTGCGACCACTTGGAGGGCCGCATCTACGCGGACCGACTGACGGGCTGGCGCCACCGCAAACTGATGCGGCAGGTGGCCCGGGCTTCCTGGCGCGAGTGAGGTGTCCGACTTCAGGGGCGCGGGGCCGTTTCGATATGCGGCTCCGCCGCGTGGGCGCGAACACCCCCACCGCCCCGCAGTTGAAAGACGACGGTCAGAATCCCGGCCCACCCATCTTGTCCCCGGCAGCCGCAAGACGCCCCCACAGCAGATCAGCCAGACTCCGCACCAACTCCGCACGGGAACAGGGCCGTTCCCCCAGCCACCAGTCCCCTGCGGCATGCATCATGCCGACGATCCCGTGTCCCCACACCCGCGCCAGTTGCTGCCCGCCCGGCCCGAGATCCAGCCGCTCCTCGATGACCTGGGCGAGTTCCTCGCCCATCCGCCGCAGCAACGGCGCACTGTGCTTGCCGACGTCGAACCCCTGATCCCCCGGCTGGCTCCCCTCCGCCGGATGCATCAGGAACCGGTACACCTGAGGCCGCGCCTCGATCGCCGTGAGGTACGTGTCCAGCGTCGCCTCGACCCGCTCCCGTCTCTCCGCCGGCGCGTCCAGCGCCGCCCGCAGTGAGTCCAGCAGGGCGTCCGTGTGCCGTTTGGCAAGGGCCGCGTAAAGTCCGCCCTTGTCACCGAAGTGCCGGTACAGGATCGGCTTGGTGATACCCGCTTCCGCGGCGATCGCGTTCATCGAGGCCTGCGGACCGTCGCGCAGCACCACTCGGTCGGCGGCTTCCAGCAGCTCACGCCGTCGGCGGTCGGCGGACCGTTGCTGGTCGGTCCGCTGCGTGGTGTCCATGTGCTCTCCCCACCCGTGCTGTTTCGATGACGCCTGCGCAAACTAACACTCAAAGATGCCCCAGACATCGAACGGGTGCCGACCGGTCGGTAGGAGTTGACGCGGGCTACCCACCGGTAACAGACTGGTGTTACCGCAAGTAACATGCACGTGTGCCGCTGGAGGGGACCGACATGGCCGAGTTCACCATGGAGCTCAACGACGAACAGAAGGAGGTTCGCGACTGGTTGCACGGCTTCGCGGCCGATGTGATCCGCCCCGCGGCCGCCGAATGGGACGAGCGTGAGGAGACTCCCTGGCCGGTCATCCAGGAGGCCGCCAAGGTCGGCATCTACTCCCTGGACTTCTACGCCCAGCAGTACTTCGACCCCACCGGCCTCGGTATACCCATGGCCATGGAGGAGCTGTTCTGGGGCGACGCGGGCATCGCCCTGTCCATCGTCGGCACCGGCCTCGCCGCCGTCGGCGTCCTCGCCAACGGCACCGAGGAGCAGATCGGCACCTGGATCCCCCAGATGTACGGGGACGCCAGCGATGTCAAGGTCGCCGCCTTCTGCTCCTCCGAGCCCGACGCCGGCTCCGACGTGGCCTCCATGCGCACCAGGGCGGTGTACGACGAGGCCAAGGACGAGTGGGTGATCAACGGCACCAAGACCTGGGCGACCAACGGCGGTATCGCCAACGTCCATGTCGTGGTCGCGGTGGTCGACGCGGAGCTCGGGTCCAAGGGTCACGCCTCCTTCATCATCCCGCCGGGCACCGAGGGCCTGTCCCAAGGTCAGAAGTTCAAGAAGCACGGCATACGCGCCTCGCACACCGCCGAGGTCATCCTGGACAGCGTGCGCGTTCCCGGCTCCTGCCTGCTCGGCGGCAAGGAGAAGCTCGACGAGCGGCTCGCCCGGGCGCGGGAGAAGGCCAGGCAGGGCGGGGAGCGCGTGAAGAACGCGGCGATGGCCACGTTCGAAGCGTCGCGCCCGGCGGTCGGGGCCATGGCGGTCGGTACCGCCCGGGCCGCCTACGAGGTCGCGCTCGACTACGCCAAGACGCGGGAGCAGTTCGGCCGGCCGATCATCGACAACCAGGGCGTGGCATTCCAACTCGCGGACATGCGCACGTCCATCGACGCGGCCCGGCTCCTGGTCTGGCGCGCCTCCTGGATGGCCGTCAACGGCAAGCCTTTCACTGCGGCCGAGGGCTCGATGTCCAAGCTCTTCGCCAGCGAGACGGCCAAGAAGGTCACGGCCCAGGCGGTCCAGATCCTGGGCGGCAACGGCTACACGCGGGAGTACCCCGTGGAGCGGATGCACCGGGACGCGGCGATCTACACGATCTTCGAAGGCACCAGCGAGATCCAGCGCCTGGTGATCGCGCGGACACTGTCGGGCATGACGATCCGGTAACCGGCGCTCTTCTCTGGCCCCCAGGGCCCCTTCCTGGTCGTGGAGGGGGTCCTGACGCGCTTTCGGACGGACGTGAGAGCCCCCCGAGGTTGCTCGTGACCCCGAAATTTTTTGGTTCTGTGCAACCATGCGGTTTCTTCACGGGCCCTTCACTTACGTGTCACAAGGTCAAGGCCCCCGCCAAGGCCGGCAGCGGGCAGAAGGCCGCGAAGAAGCCCGCCGCGCAGGCGAGCGCCGCACCGGAGGTCGCCGAGGTCGGCGAGGGTGGGGCGCCGATCCCGCGCGGGACTACTCCTTGTCGGGGACGCCGTGCCAGGCTCGTCCCGACACCCCCACGACGGAGGACGCGATGACGCACCCGGCCCGGGACCTGCTGACGACGACCACAGCCGAACTCGCCCCGGACCCGCAGTCCAACCCCTTGGTCCCCCGGATCGCTCGTGGCGAGGCCTCCCGCCGTACCCTCGCCGCGCTCGCCCTGGAACAGTCCTGGGTGATCCCCGCGGACCGCCGTGCGTTCCTGCATCTGGCGGAACGCTCCGCGACGACCGACCCGGAGGCGGCGGCCTGCTTCGGGACCCTCGCGGAGGGTGAGGCGCTGGCGGGTGAACGGCTGGACGCCTTCGCGAGGGCGTGCGGGGTGGACGAGGCGGGGGCGGCTGCGTACGAACCCCTTCCGGGCTGCCAGGCCTACCCCGCGTACGTCGCCTGGCTGGCCCTCAACGCCTCACCGGCGGACGTCGTCCTGGCCCTGACCGCCAACTTCTCCGCGTGGGGCGGCTATTGCGCGACGATCGCCGCGGCCCTGCGCACCCATTACGGCTTCACGGACGAGGCTTGCGGCTTCTTCGACTTCTTCGCCCAGCCCCCCCCCGGAGCTGGAGACCCAGGCGACGGCGGCGGTGCAGGCCGCCCTGGACGCGGGGCGACTCGACGAGCCGAGCGCGCGTCGCTACGGGCGTCTGCTGCAAACCTACGAAGCCATGTTCTGGAACGCGTTGACTGCGACGCCCTAGGGGCGCGGGGAGCTGCGCGACCAGCCACAGGCGACCCCCACCCGGCAGTGAACCGGAAAACCTACGTCGCACCCCCGCTGCTGTGCGCAATGCAGGCCACATCAATACGGTCGGCCAACTTCGCCAGCTCGATCGTCAACGCAGCGACCGTGTCCTCGTCGAGCCCCGACTCCCCGGCTTCGACAAGCCGCACCCATCGCCCCCCCACCGTCCGCAACAGCTTGCTGACATCGGCCGCAGCCACCTGCAAGGTCCCGCGGTCGTCGACGATCAGGGGCAGAGTCACTTCGCGGTTCACAGACGGGATCGTAGCCCCGCAACTCTCACGCACCGTGCCAAACGGTCGTGATGTTGCAGAACTCGCGGATTCCATGCCCGGACAGCTCACGCCCGTACCCGGACCGCTTCACCCCGCCGAACGGGAACGCCGGATGGGAGGCCGTCATCCCGTTGACGTACACACCGCCCGCCTCCAGGTCCCGGACGAACCGGTCCACCTCGGCCTCGTCCCGCGTCCACACGTTCGAACTCAGTCCGAAGGGCGAGTCGTTCGCGATCAGAACGGCCTCGTCCAGGTCGGCCGCCCGGTACAGCGTGGCGACCGGCCCGAACGCCTCCTCCCGGTGGATGCGCATCTCCCGGGTGATGCCGGCGAGGACGGTCGGCGCGTAGTACCAGCCCGGCCCGTCCGGCCGTTCGCCACCGCACAGCACCTCGGCACCGCCGCGCACCGCGTCGTCGACCAACTCCTCCACGTCGCGCAGTCCCTGCTCGCTGGAGAGCGGCCCGACCTCGGTCTCCTCGGCCATCGGGTCGCCGACCTTCAGCGCCTTCATGCCCTCGGCGAAACGCTCGGCGAAGGCGTCGTAGACGTCCGTGTGCACGATGAACCGCTTGGCCGCGATGCAGGACTGCCCGGTGTTCTGCACCCGCGCGGTCACCGCGACCTGCGCGGCCCGGTCGATGTCGGCGGAGGGCATGACGACGAAGGGGTCGCTGCCGCCCAGCTCCAGCACCGTCTTCTTGACCATCTCCCCGGCGGTGGAGGCGACCGCTCGTCCCGCGGGCTCGCTGCCGGTGAGGGTGGCCGCCTTCACGCGCTCGTCGCGCAGGATGTCGTCGACCGCGGCGGAGCCGATCAGCAGGGTCTGGAAGCAGCCCTCCGTGAAACCCGCCCGGTGGAACAGGTCCTCCAGGTACAGGGCGGTCTGCGGGACGTTCGAGGCGTGCTTGAGCAGGCCCACGTTCCCCGCCATCAGCGCGGGCGCGGCGAAGCGGACCACCTGCCACAGCGGGAAGTTCCACGGCATGACCGCCAGCACCGGTCCCAGCGGCCGGTAGCGCACCCGCACGCGCGAGGCGCCGGAGTCCTTCACATCGGTGTCGGAGGGCTCCTCGTCGGCGAGCAGTTCCTCGGCGTGGTCGGCGTACCAGCGCATCGCCTTGGCGCACTTCGCCGCCTCGGCCCGGGCCTGCTGGATCGGCTTGCCCATCTCGGTGGTCAGCACGCGGGCGATGTCCCGCTGGTCCTCTTCGAGGAGATCGGCGGCCTTCCTCATCAGCCGGGCGCGCTCGTCGAACGTCGTCGTCCGGTACGTGCGGAACGTGGCCTCCGCGAGCTGGAGCCGGCGCCCGATCTCCTCCTCGCCCATGGCCTCGTACGTCTTGAGCGTCTCGCCGTTCGCCGGGTTCACCGTTGCGATGGGCATGGCTGACCTCCCTCGGTGCGGGCTGTACTCCGACCTTCCCGCGCGGCGGAGGTGACCGCAACGCGGGAGCGTCTCCTCAGGGCGAGTGCTCCGCCAGGCGGTCGAGAAACGCCGCCTGCGCCTTGACGATCACCTCGCGGCCCCGGTCGAGCCCGAACCACGCCACCCGGTCCAGCTCGGGGAACTCCTGGAGCTGTCCCGACCTCGGCGGCCACTCCATCCGGAAGGTGCCGGGCGCGATCGTCGCCGGGTCGAGGTCCGCCTCGATCGCCCAGGCCGTGACGATCTTGCCGCCTGTCTGCCGGACCTCCCCCAGGGCGAGGGCCTCGCCGTCGGGCGGGGGCAGCCCCAGTTCCTCCTCGAACTCGCGCCGGGCCGCCGCCCAGGCGGACTCGTCGGGCTCGTACTCGCCCTTGGGGATGGTCCACGCCCCGGCGTCGCGCCGGGCGAAGAACGGGCCGCCCATGTGGCCGAGCAGCACTTCGAGGCCGTCGTCGGTGTGGTGGAAGAGCAGCAGGCCGGCACTGCGCTTCACGGGCCCACCTCCGGATGCGCGGCCAGCAGCGTCTCCACCGTGTCGGCGTCCTCGGGGTGCTTGTCCTCCCGGTAGCGGACCACGCGGGCGAAGCGCAGGGTGACGCCGGCCGGGTAGCGGGTGGAGCGCTGGAGGCCGTCGTAGGCGATCTCTACGACGAGCTCCGGGCGGACGGTCACGACGTGGCCGTCGTCGTCGACGGCGAGCTGCTGGAGCCGTTCGGTCTGCCAGGTCAGCATCGCGTCGGTCATGCCCTTGAAGGTCTTGCCGAGCATGGCGAGGCCGCCGTCGGCGGTGTGGGCACCCAGGTGCAGGTTGGAGAGCTTGCCCGTGCGGCGGCCGTGTCCCCACTCGGCGGCCAGGACGACCAGGTCGAGGGTGTGGACGGGCTTGACCTTCAGCCAGGAAGCGCCGCGCCGGCCCGCGCTGTAGGGGGCGTCCAGCGCCTTGGCGACGACGCCCTCGTGGCCGCGCTTCAGCGTCTCGGCGAGGAACTCCTCCGCCGTGTGCAGGTCCTCCGGGCCGGACACCGTCGTGCGCCGCACCCGCATCGGCTCGGGGACCAGCCGGGCCAGCTCGGCGTGCCGCTCGGCGAACGGCAGGTCGAGCAGGTCATGGCCCTCGACGGAGAGCGCGTCGAAGAAGACGGGGGAGACCGGCACCGCGCGTGCAGCCGTCGCCACGTCCGTGCGCGAGCCGACGCGGCCGGCGGTCTCCTGGAACGAGCGGGGGCGGCCGCCCTCGTCGAAGGAGATCACCTCGCCGTCCAGGATGAACCGCTCGCCCCGCAACTCCAGCGCGGCGGCCGTCACTTCGGGCAGGCGGTCGGTGATGTCGTCGAGGGTGCGGGTGTAGAGCCGTACCGTGTCGCCGTCCCGGTGCACCTGGACGCGGATGCCGTCCAGCTTCTCCTCGACCGCGCAGGCGCCGAGCTTGTCCACCGCCTCGGCGACCGAGGAGGCACTGTGCGCCAGCATCGGCCAGACCGGGCGGCCGACGGTGAGGCGGAAGCGGTCCAGGGCGGCGGGACCGTCCGCGAGCAGCGCCTCGGCCACCGTCTGGAGGGAGCCGGCGAGCATCACGGCCCGCCGTACGTCCGCCGGGGGCGCCCCGGTCGCCTGGGCCAGTCCCTCGACCGCGACCGCGTCCAGCGCGCCCTGCCGCACCTCGCCGGTGAGCAGCCCGATCAGGAACCGCTGCTCGTCCTCGGTGACCGCGCCCATCAACTCCCCGACCAGCCGGGCCCGTTCCGCCTGGGAGCCGGGGCCGGACACCTCGGCCAGCTCCGACAGCCGGGCGTCCACATCCCGCACGGTCAGGCCCGGTTCGGCGGCGGGGGCGACCGGCCGGCTCAGTACCTTCCAGCCGACGCCGATCCGGCCTTGTGGCAGCCGGCCTGCCAGGTACGGGATGACGATCGGCACGTCGTCCGCCTCCGCGTCCCGGAAGAGCTCCGCGAGCAGGGCCGTCTTCCGGGACCGCGCCGAGGTGGCGGCGATCTCCTGGGACACTCGGGCCAGCCGGTGCAACAGCATGCAGCCATGGTGCACCGGAGGGGCCGCCTCTACACCCGGGCGGCGGGGTCGCGGTCCGCCGTCAGGCCGCCGGCGATCGCGCAGGCGGCATCTCTACTCCCGGGCGGCCGCGTCGAGGTCGGTCATCAGCAGATCCCCGACGATCGCGGACGCCGCCCGGTACCCGCCGCTCGCCGCGTGCACGACCTGCTCGGCGAAGCCGATCGCGTTGCCCGCGGCCCACACGCCCGGGACGGTCGTCAGCCCGGTCGGGTCGACCACCGGGTACGCGCCGAAGGGCGTCTCGTGCAGCTCGGCGCCGAGCCGCTCCAGCAGGCCGGTCTGCGGGACCGGGCGCGGGCCGACGAACAGCACGGAACGGGCATGCGTCGTACCGTCGGCGAGCCGGACACCGGTGAGCCGGTCGTCCTCGGCCACCAGCCCCGCGACCTCGCCGGGCACCACGTCCACCCCGGCCGCGGCCAGCCGGCGCAGATCCTGGTCGGACAGCTCCTCCTCGGCGACCGTGTGCAGGAAGAACCGCACGTCCTTCGACCACTGGGACACGATCAGTGCCTGGTGCACGCTCGCCGGGCTCGACGCCAGCACCCCGAACGGCTGGTCGCGCACCTCCCAGCCGTGGCAGAACGGGCAGTGCAGCACGTCCCGGCCGAACCGCTCGGCGACCCCGGGGACCGCGGGCAGCTCGTCCCGCAGCCCGGTGGCGACGATCAACCGCCGAGCCCGCACCGTCCGTCCGCCGGCCAGCACCACGGCGAAGTCCTCGCCCTTCTCCACCTCCACCACCCGGTCCCGCACGAGCTCCACGCCGTACCGCGCGATCTCCTCCCGGCCCACGGCGAGGAACTCGGCGGGCGGCATCCCGTCCCGCGACAGATAGCCCTGCATGTGCGCGGCGGGCGCGTTGCGCGGCTCGCCCGCGTCGACGACCAGGGTGTGGTGCCGGGCCCGGCCCAGCACCAGCGCCGCGGACAGGCCCGCCGTACCACCGCCGACGACTACGACTGCGTACTTCTCGGTCATGGTGACCACCTCCACCGCCGAGAGTCGCCCCGGTGCCACGGGATTGACAAACATGTTTGCCGAATCTGCAATACGACCATGACTACGGACGAGGTACTCGCGGGTGTCGGCCCCCGGCTGCGGCAGATGCGCAAGGAGCGGGAGGTGACCCTGGCGGCGCTCTCCGAGAGCACCGGCATCTCCGTCAGCACCTTGTCGCGGCTGGAGTCCGGCCTGCGCAAACCGAGCCTGGAGCTGCTGCTGCCGATCGCCCGGGCGCACCAGGTGGCCCTGGACGAGTTGGTCGGGGCCCCGACGGCCGGTGACCCGCGGGTGCGGTCGAAGCCGATCGAGATGTTCGGCCGCACCCACTGGCCGCTCACCCGCCAGCCCGGCGGCCTCCAGGCCTACAAGGTGCTGGAACCCCAGCGCAGACAGGAGCCGGACCCGCGCACCCACGAGGGCTACGAGTGGTTGTACGTGTTGTCCGGGAAGCTGCGCCTGGTGCTGGGCGAGCACGACGTGGTGCTCACGGCGGGGGAGGCCGCGGAGTTCGACACCCGCGTGCCGCACTGGTTCGGGTCGACGGGGGAGGGGCCCGTGGAGTTCCTCAGCCTGTTCGGGCCGCAGGGGGAGCGGATGCATGTGCGGGCGCGGCCCAGGCGGTCGTGACGTACGAGATACCTCTCGGCGGCACTCGTCCCCCGGAGGCTGTTCCCTGATCTGCAAGCGACCGCTTAGTATGCGACTCGACCCCGGTCAGACGACGCAGTCGACGCAGTCCCGTGGAGGCCCCGCATGCAGGCATGGCAAGTGCACGAGAACGGCGAGCCGGGTGAGGTGATGCGGCTGGAAGACGTGGAAGCGCCCACGCCCGGCGACGGCCAGGTCCTGCTGAAGGTGCGCGCCGCGAACATCAACTTCCCCGACGCCCTGCTGTGCCGGGGCCAGTACCAGGTCAGGCCGCCGCTGCCGTTCACCCCGGGCGTGGAGATCTGCGGCGAGACCGAGGACGGCCGCCGGGTGATCGCCAACCCGGTGCTGCCGTACGGCGGCTTCGCCGAGTACGCCGTCGCGGACTTGGCCGCCCTGCTGCCCGCGCCGGACGCCCTGGACGACGCGGAGGCCGCGGCCCTGCACATCGGCTACCAGACCGGCTGGTTCGGTCTGCACCGCCGGGCCGGTCTGGAGGCCGGCGAAACCCTGCTCGTCCACGCTGCCGCAGGAGGGGTCGGCAGCGCGGCCGTGCAGCTCGGGAAGGCCGCCGGCGCCACCGTCATCGGTGTCGTCGGCGGCTCCGGGAAGGCGGCCGTCGCCCGCGAGCTGGGCTGCGACGTCGTGATCGACCGGCACTCCGAGGACGTCGTCGCCGCCGTCAAGGAGGCCACCGGCGGCCGGGGCGCCGACGTGATCTACGACCCGGTCGGCGGCGAGGCCTACGCCCAGTCCGCCAAGGTCGTCGCCTTCGAGGGGCGCATCGTGGTCGTCGGCTTCGCCAGCGGCACGATCCCCAGCCCGGGGCTGAACCACGCCCTGGTGAAGAACTACTCGATCCTCGGCCTGCACTGGGGCCTGTACAACACCAAGAACCCGAAGCTCGTCCAGCACTGCCACGAGCAGCTCACCGAGCTGGCCGCCCGGGGCGCGATCAAGCCGCTGGTGAGCGAACGCGTGCCGCTCGGCGGGGCCGCCACCGCCGTGCAGAAGGTCGCGGACGGCCTGACCACCGGCCGGATCGCCGTCGTCGTGGAGGAGGCAGCATGACCAGCGGAGAGCAGCGCGCTGTGCCCAGCGCCGAGGAACTGCGCCGTCGCACACAGGACTTGCTGGCCGCTCACCCGCCGGCCTCAACCGGCCGCCTGGACTTCCTCCGGGCCCGTTTCGACGCCGGACTGGCCTGGGTGCACTACCCGGAGGGGCTCGGCGGACTCGGCGCTCCCCGTTCCCTCCAGGCCGTCGTGGACGCCGAAGTGGAGGCGGCCGGGGCGCCCGACAACGACCCGCGGCGCATCGGCATCGGCCTCGGCATGGCCGCGCCGACCATCCTCGGCTACGGCACCGAGGAGCAGAAGCGGCGGTACCTGAGGCCCCTGTGGACGGGGGAGGAGGTCTGGTGCCAGCTGTTCAGCGAGCCGGGTGCCGGATCCGACCTGGCCGCACTGGGTACCCGGGCCGTCCGGGAGGATGGGGGCACCTCCCGCTCGAGCGAAGCCGAGGGTGGGGGAGACTGGGTCGTCAATGGGCAGAAGGTGTGGACGTCCAGCGCCCACGTGGCCCGCTGGGCGATCCTCATCGCCCGCACCGACCCGGACGTGCCCAAGCACCGGGGCATCACCTACTTCATCTGCGACATGACCGACCCGGGTGTCGAGGTCCGGCCGCTGCGCCAGATAACGGGCGAGGCCGAGTTCAACGAGGTGTTCCTCACCGACGTCCGCATCCCGGACTCCCGCCGCCTCGGCGAGGTCGGTGACGGCTGGCGGGTCGCGCAGACCACCCTGAACAACGAGCGCGTCGCCATCGGCGGCATGCGGCTGCCCCGCGAGGGCGGCATGATCGGCCCGGTCTCCAAGACCTGGCGCGAGCGCCCGGAGTCGCGCACCCACGATCTGCACCAGCGCCTGCTGAAGCTCTGGGTCGAGGCCGAGGTCGCCCGCCTCACCGGCGAGCGGCTGCGCCAGCAGCTCGTCGCCGGCCAGCCCGGCCCCGAGGGCGCCGGCATGAAGCTCGCCTTCGCCCGTCTCAACCAGGAGATCAGCGGCCTGGAGGTGGAACTCCTCGGTGAGGAGGGCCTGTTGTACGACGACTGGACCATGCGCCGCCCGGAGCTGGTCGACTTCACCGGCCGCGAGGCCGGCTACCGCTACCTGCGCTCCAAGGGCAACAGCATCGAGGGCGGGACCAGCGAGGTCCTGCTGAACATCGTCGCCGAGCGCGTCCTCGGTCTGCCCGCCGAACCGCGCACCGACAAGGACGTCGCCTGGAAGGACCTCGCCCGATGACCGACCTGTTGTACTCGGAGGAGGAAGAGGCGCTGCGCGCCGCCGTCCGCGATCTGCTCGCCGACCACTGCGACGCGCCCGGTGTCATCGCCCGCATCGAGTCGGACGCGCCGCACAACCTGGCGCTGTGGAAGGCTCTCACCGACGGCATGGGCCTCGCGGGCCTGCTGGTGCCGGAGGAGCTGGACGGCCAGGGTGCCACGCACCGGGAAGCCGCCGTGGTGCTGGAGGAACTGGGGCGTGCGGTCGCGCCCGTCCCGTACCTCACGAGCGCTGTCGTGGCCACCGAGGCGCTGCTGGCCTGCGGGACCGACGACCTGCTCACCGAGCTCGCCTCCGGGACGTCGATCGGAGCCCTGGCGGTCGCCCTCAACGTCGCACCGGGTGCCGCCTACAAGGTCGTCCAGCACGAGAGCGGCCTGCTGCACGGCGAACTGACCGGCATCGCGGACGCGGCCGTCGCCGACGTGCTGCTCGTGCCCGCCGACGACGGCGGCCTGTACGCGGTCGACGCCACCGCCGCGACCGTCACGCCCCAGGTCTCCCTGGACCTGACCCGGCCGCTCGCGACCGTCACCCTCGACGGGGTGCCGGGCCGCCTGCTGGGCGACGCCGAGCCCGCCGTGCGACGGGCCCTGCGCGCCGGAGCCGGGCTGCTCGCCTCCGAACAGCTCGGACTGGCCGACTGGACGCTGACGGAGACGGTCCGCTACCTCAAGGACCGCAAGCAGTTCAACCGGCCCGTCGGCGGCTTCCAGGCGCTCAAGCACCGGCTGGCCCAGCTGTGGCTGGAGGTCGCGGGCCTCCGCGCGGCCGCCCGCAACGCCGCCGACGCCCTGTCGACCGGCCGGGACGCCGACGTGGCGGTCACCGTCGCCCAGGCCTACGGGGCACCCGTGGCCGTCCACGCCGCCGAGGAGGCGTTGCAACTGCACGGCGGCATCGGCATGACGTGGGAGCACCCGGTGCATCTGTACCTGAAGCGCGCGAAGGCCGACTCGATCGCCTACGGCACGGCCGGCGCCCACCGGGAGGCACTGGCCGGACTGGTCGACCTCCAGGCCCCCTGACATACACCTGGCCGGCGCCTCGTCAACGTCTCGTCGACGCCGGAGAAAAGCCCGTCCCATCAGGGGCGGGCTTTTCCGTGTGCTCTCCTCCGCTGAAGTGAACGCACGACGGCACTCCAGCCAACTCCCCGCAAGGCCCTGCTCCTTGGGCCTGCGCGAACCCCATACTCGCAGGGTTCCCGTACGGCACTTCCAGGGAGGCAGAGCATGGACCTCACCACCCGTCGCAGAGCCCTCACCACCCTCGGCGCCGCCCTCGCGGGCTCGGTCGCCCTCCCCGCCGGCCACGCCCTCGCCGGCGAACGGCGGCACGGACCCCGCCCGTTGTGGCGCGCCCACGCCCACAACGACTACGAGCACCCGCGCCCCCTGCTCGACGCCCTGGACCACCGGTTCGGCAGCGTCGAAGCCGACATCTACCTGGTCGGTGACCAGCTCCTCGTCGCCCACGACCCGCAGGACCTCGACCCGGCCCGCACGCTGGAGTCCCTCTACCTCGACCCGCTCGCCGCGCGCGTGCGGGCCAACCGCGGCTGCGTGTACCGGGGGTACCGCGGATCGCTGCAACTGCTCGTCGACATCAAGACCGAGGGCTCGTCGACGTACCTCGAACTCGACCGCCACCTCAGGCGCTACCGGCACCTGTTCACGACGTACGCCCACGGCCGTGTCCTCCCCGGCCCGGTCACCGCCGTCATCTCCGGCGACCGCGCGGCCCGCGCCCCCATGGAGGCCCAAACTGTCCGGCGCGCCTTCCACGACGGCCGGCTCGCCGACCTCGGCAGCCAGGCGCCGGCCTCCTTCATCCCGCTGATCAGCGACAACTGGACGCTCAACTTCACCTGGCGGGGCATGGGCGCGTTCCCGGACGCCGAGCGGGAAAAGCTCCGCGGTATCGTCCGGGCCGCGCACCGGCGGGGGCAGAGGGTGCGGTTCTGGGCGACCCCGGACCTGGCCGGGCCCGCCCGGGACGCGCTGTGGGCCGAACTGCTCGCCGCGGACGTCGACTACCTCAACACCGACGACCTCGCCGGACTGGAGGCGTTCCTGGGCGCCCGGCGGGCGGCGTAGGACGCACACGACATGTTCGACACCTTGGGCACGTAGGACACGGACGGACACCACACGTTCGGCGGACAGGTCAGCCGCCCGGATGAACCCTCCGCTACGCCACACTTACGGCCGAACGCCGTGAACCGGACATGGCGGCGTGGCGGAGGAGTCGACGATGGCCATTTCCATCTCTGTGGTGCTGCTGCTCGCGATCCTGGCGGTGATCTTCCTGCGCAACGGCGGGCTGAAGGTCTCCCATGCGCTGGTCTGCCTGCTGCTCGGCTTCTACCTGGCCAGCACCAGCATCGCTCCCACCATCCACAGCGGCCTCACGGCGACGGCGGAGATCGTCAGCGGTCTGCGGCCCTGACGTCACGCCCCGAGAACACGCCGATGCCGTTCGGAACGGCCCGTTCGGCGCCGCCGCTGGGATGGTTGCGCACCGAGACGGTGCCCGCGCCCGCCCTCCGGGCGACCAGCGTCGACGACCCGCCGCCGTCCAGGCTGAAGGCGTCGTCCGAGCCCAGCTTCCGCATGGTGCCGGCCACTTCGGCGATCGTCAGGCCGCTGCGGTAGGCGGCGGCGCCGTCCAGCGCGAGCAGCAGCATGCGCCGCCCGCTGTCGGCGATCCCCACGGCCGTGCGGACGGCCGACGCCGTGTTGTCCAGGCCCGGCAGCGGCCGCCCGCCCGTGAGGACCGGGTAGCCTCCG
>NZ_DF968257.1:0-22020 GCF_001270025.1 Streptomyces azureus
TGGGTCAGGGGCGGGGCATGGTGCTGGCCCGCACGGTCAGCCGCGGTGACAGCAGGGTCACCTCCGGTGCGGCACCGCCGCCGAGTTTCTTCATCAGCAGGTCCACCGCCCCGGCGCCCACCTCGGCGGCCGGTATGGCGATCGACGTGACGGGGACGCGGGCGCGCTCGGCCAGTTCGTCCGGGCAGATCGCCGTGACCGACAGATCCCTCGGAACCCGTAGACCGAGCCCCTCGAACGCGTCGATCAGCGGCTCCAGGATCGGCTCGTTGTGCACGACGACACCAGTCAGCGCGGGCCGCTCCCGCAGGAGTTGCTCGGCGACCTGACGGGCCGCCGCGGGCGTCGACTCGCAGGGGTGGACCGAGGAGGACAGCCCGTTCCGGTCGGCCGCGGCGGTGAAGCCCTGGACCACCCGCTGGGCGAACCCCGTCTCCCGTACGTACACCTCGGGCGGCGACCCCACGAGTCCGATCACCCGGTGTCCGAGCCCGGCCAGATGCTCGACGCACAGCTCACCCGCCGCCCTGAAGTCCAGGTCGATGCAGGTCAGCCCCTCCGGCTCCTGGGGGAACCCGATCAGCACCGAGGGCCGGTCCAGGGCGCGCAGCAACGGCAGCCGAGCATCGTGGAGTTGGAGGTCCATCACGATCAGCGCGTCGACCAGTGCCGTGTCCGCGACGCGCCGCAGCCCCGCCTCACCCTCCTCCTGCGTCAGAAGCAGCACGTCGTGGTCGTGCTGACGGGCGGAGGTCACCACCGACACCGCGAACTGCATCACCACCGGCACATGGATGCCGGCCCGTAAGGGAATCACCAGCGCCAGCACGTTCGACCTGCTGCTCGCCAGCGCCCGGGCCCCGGCGTGCGGACTGTAGCCGAGCTGGAGGATGGACGCCTCGATGCGCCGCCGGGTCTCCTCGGAGATCGGGCGTTTGCCGCTCAGGGCGTACGAGACCGTGCTGGGGGAGACCCCGGCGTGCCGCGCGACATCGGTGATCTTGACCATCAGCCGAGCTCCACCGTCAGGAATCCGGTGCCGGCCTTCGCCCGCACCTCACGCCCGCCCGAGGCCAGCCCCCAGGGAGCCGAGGGGTCGTTGCAGGAAGCCCGCAGAGTGTCCCCTTCGCGGACGACGGTGAAGGTCACGTCTCCCACGGGCACCGTCACCTGGGCGCCGCGCCCGAGCTCGTACGCGTGCAGGGTGACGCCGTCGGCGTACGCGTAGTCGGGCCGGTCGTCCACGGCCCCCACCGGGATCACCGCACCCGGCCTGACCAGCAGCGGAACGCTCAGGAAGCCGTGCCGCTCGCGCACCCAGCGCGGGCCGGTCACCTGCTCGCCGGTGAGGAAGTGAGTCCAGGTGCCCTCGGGAACGTAGTACGAGATGTCTCCCTCGTCGGAGAACACGGGCGCGACCAGCAGGTCGGGGCCGAGCATGTACTGCCGTTCCAGATGCGCGCACCCGGGGTCGTCCGGGAACTCCAGGACCATCGCGCGCATCATCGGCACGCCCTCGGTGTGCGCGGCGCGGGCGGCTTCGTACAGGTAGGGCATGAGACGCAGCTTCAGGCGTGTGAAGAGGCGCAGCACGTCCACGGCCTCCTCGTCGAAGAGCCAGGGGACGCGGTAGGAGGAGCTGCCGTGCAGCCGGCTGTGCGAGGACAGCAGGCCGAAGGCGATCCACCGTTTGAAGAGGGCGGGCGTCGGCGTGCCCTCGAAGCCGCCGATGTCATGGCTCCAGAAGCCGAACCCGGACAGGCCGAGGGAGAGCCCGCCGCGCAGCGACTCGGCCATCGACTCGTACGTCGCCTCGCAGTCGCCGCCCCAGTGCACGGGGAACTTCTGGCTGCCCGCGGTCGCCGAGCGGGCGAAGACGACGGCTTCGGACTCACCCCGGTGCTTGCTGAGCACGTCGAAGACCGTGCGGTTGTACAGGTACGAGTAGTAGTTGTGCATCCGCTCGGGGTCGCCGCCGTCCGCGTACGCGACGTCGACCGGGACCCGCTCCCCGAAGTCCGTCTTGAAGCAGTCGACGCCCTGCGCGAGCAGCGCCTCCAGCTTCGACGCGTACCATTGCCGGGCGGGCTCGCTCGTGAAGTCGACCAGTGCCATCCCCGGCTGCCACAGGTCCCACTGCCAGACAGCGCCGTCCGGCCTCTTCAGCAGATGCCCGAGGGCCTTGCCCTCCGCGAAGAGCGGCGAGCGCTGCGCGATGTACGGGTTGATCCACACGGAGATGTGCAGGCCGCGCTCCTTGAGGCGGGCCAGCATCCCCTCCGGGTCGGGGAAGACCCGCGGATCCCATGCGAAGTCGCACCAGTTGAACTCGCGCATCCAGAAGCAGTCGAAGTGGAAGACCGAGAGCGGGAGTTCGCGCTCCTTCATGCCGTCGATGAAAGAGGTGACGGTGGTCTCGTCGTACGAGGTGGTGAAGGACGTCGACAGCCACAGCCCGAACGACCAGGCGGGCGGCAGCGCCGGGCGGCCGGTGAGTGCCGTGTACTTGCGGAGGATGTCCTTCGGGGTCGGGCCGTAGATGACGTAGTACGTCAACTGCTGTGTCTCGGCGCTGAACTGAACCCGGGACACCGCCTCCGAGCCGACCTCGAACGACACCCGGCCCGGATGGTCGACGAAGACGCCGTAGCCCGCGTCCGTCAGATAGAACGGCACGTTCTTGTACGCCTGCTCCGTGGCCGTGCCCCCGTCGGCGTTCCACATGTCGACGACCTGGCCGTTCTTGACCAGCGGCCCGAAGCGCTCGCCGAGCCCGAAGACCTGCGTGCCCACGCCGAGGTTCAACTGCTCGCGCAGATAGTGGCCGCCGGTGCCGGCGTCCCGCATGATGCCCATGCCCTTGGGGCCGCTGGAGGTGAGGGTGCGGCCGTCCGCGAGGAAGTCGACGTGCCAGGGCCCTGTGCGGCTCACTTTTATGGACAGGGCGCCCGCGGTGAGGGTCGCGGACTCCTCGTCGTACCCGGTGTGGGCCGTGAACTCCTCCTTGCTGAGCTCGAACTGGGGCCCGTGCGGCTCCTCGCCCTCGAAGTGTGTGAACGTGACGCCGATGACGTCCGGCATGGGCGCGTGCGCGCTGATCGTCACGACCGGTCCCTTCAGCAGGTCGCCGCGGTGGCGGATGGGCTGGGTCGGCGCGTGGATCTCCAGGGCGCCTGACCCGGCGGTCACATCCAGCACCTCGACCGGATGGGCCGCGGTCACACCCTCGCGCAGCAGCCAGTAGCCATCGGTGAACTTCACTCCCGCACCCCTTACTTGACGGCACCCACGGCGATGCCACGGGTGAGAGTCCGCTGGAAGACGAGGAAGAAGACGATGGCGGGCAGCACGCCCAGCAGCGCGGCGGCGTTCGTCATCGTGGCGTCCATCAGACGCTGGCCCTGGAGCACGCCGAGCGCCACCGACACGGTCTGGTTGTCGTTGGAGATCAGCATGACCAGGGGCAGCAGGAACTCGTTCCAGGTCCAGATGAAGAAGAAGACCAGCAGTACGCCGATGGTCGGGCGGCTGACGGGAACCACGATCCGCCACAGCACCTGCCACTTGTTCGCCCCGTCGATCCGCGCGGCCTCGATGATCTCGCGCGGGAACTGGCCGAGCACGGCGGAGAGGAGATACGTACCGAACGCGGCCTGGACCACGGTGAACACGATGATCACGCTCAACCGGGTGTCGTACAGGCCGACTTCCTTGCTCAGGTAGTAGACCGGGTAGACCAGCGCCTCCTGCGGCAGCATGTTCGCCAGGACGAAGAAGGCGAGCACCCAGGTGCGGCCCTTGATGCGGCCGACGCCGATCGCGTACGCGTTCAGCACGGACAGGACGACGGCCAGGAGGGCCACGCTGCCACTGATCAGTATGGAGTTGACGAGCTTCTGGCCGAAGTCGACTCGCGCCCAGAAGTCCTTCAGACCGTCCAGGTAGACGCCCTCGGGGAGGCTGAGCGGGCCGTTCGCCGAGTACTCGGCGGGCGACTTCACCGCGTTGAGCGCGACGATCAGGAAGGGCAGGACCATGAACAGGGCGCCGATGAACAGGGCGACGAGGACGGGATAGCGGCCGACGACGGAGCGGACGGGCCGGTGTGACCTGGTGCGTACGGCTTGTACGGCTGTCATGTGCGGAGCCCTTCCTCGGCGTCCTCGGCGCGGGTCTGGAGCTTGAGGCCGATGAGCGCCAGCACGAGGATGACCACGGTCAGCACGGTCGAGATCGCAGCGCCGTAGCCGACCTGGGTCTTCTCGAAGAAGGTGGTGAAGGAGAAGTAGGACGGGACGTTGGTCGCACCGCCGGGCCCGCCCTTCGTGAGGACGTACACCGCGCCGAAGACCTTGAGCGCGGCGATCGTGCACCAGAGGAGGACGACGTAGATCTCGGGCCGGATCTGGGGGAGGGTGACGTGCCAGAACCGTCGCCACCACCCGGCGCCGTCCAGCTCGGCGGCCTCGTACAGCTGCGGGTCGACGCGTTGCAGCCCCGCCATGAAGACGACCAGCGGAAAGCCGATCTGCACCCACACCATCACGCCCATCACGCTGTAGAGCGCGATGTCGGGGTCGCCGAGCCAGTCCTGCTGGAGGCTGCCGAGCCCGATGGCCTTCAGGAGTTCGTTCAGGGAGCCGTTCTCCGGCGCGAGGATCCAGCTCCATACGATGCCCGCGACCGCGATCGGCAGGACCTGCGGGAGATAGAAGCAGGCGCGGAGCACGGCGACCGTCTTCGTCCCGAAGTGCTTGCCGACGAAGTCGAACAGGGCGGCCGCGAGAACCAGCCCCATCACCGTCGGCACCGCCGCCATCGCCACGACCATGAAGAGGCTGTGCCGGAAGGACGCCCAGAACTCCGAGTCGCCCATCAGCTCCCGGTAGTTGGCGAGCCCGGCCCACTTCGGGGTGCCGACGCCCTGCCACTCGGTGAAACTCACGCCCGTGTTCATGAGGAACGGCACGATGATGATCGCGAAGAAGGCGAGGATCCCCGGGAGCAGGAACAGGGTGTACGAGTCCCGGGGGCGGCGCGGGCCCTTCGCGTGCTGATGCTTCTCGGTGACCCGGCCGCCCCGTGCTCCCCGTTCGACGGTGACTGTCACGTCTTCGGCGCGCCCTTGTCGTACGCCTCCTGCACCGCGTCCAGGTAGGCCTCCGGTTTCGCGCTCCCCGTGATCAGCTTCTGCGTCTCGGAGACGAGGACGTCGTAGAAACCGGGAACGGGCCAGTCGGGGTAAAAGGCCAGGCCGTCCCTCTCGGAGAGCGTGTTGAAGTTGGCGATGAGCGCCTTGGCCTGCGGGTCGGTGATGGCGGCGGGGTCGGCCGCCACCGGGACGCCGCCCTTGTTGCCGAGCAGGTTCTGGATCTTCTTCGACATGGTGATGTCGATGAAGTCGTACGCCAGCTCCTTGTTCTTGGCGCCCTTGGGGACGACCCAGAGGTTGCCGCCGGAACCGAGGGTCATGTCCGAGTCCGGCCAGAGGAAGGTGCCCCAGTCGAACTTGTTCTCCGCGGCGAACCGGCCGTACCACCAGCTGCCGGAGAACAGGATCGGGCTCTTGCCCTGGATGAAGGAGACCCCGGCGTCCTCCGCCTTCGTACCGCTGGACTTCTTGCTGATGTAGCCCTTCTTCACCCAGTCCGCGAAGGTCTCGGCGCCGTGCGTCCAGGCGGCGTCGTGGAAGTCGGTCTTGCCCTTGTAGAGCTGGTACGAGTCGACCCACGCGCGGTCGGCCTTCGACAGCGCGAGCTGGTAGAGGTACTGCCCGGCCATGTACTCGGCGCCCGCGTTGGCGAGCGGGGTGATGCCCTCGTCGACGAACTTGTCCATGGCGGCGGTGAGTTCGTCGAACGTGGTGGGTTCCTGGATCCCGTACTTCTTGAAGAGATCCTTGTTGTAGAACACCATCGTGTACTCGGCGTAGTTGGGGATTCCGTACCACTTTCCGGAACCCATCACGCCGTTGGTGTCGTACTGGCTGGTCGTCCGCACCCCGGAGCTGAGCTTCTTGTCCCAGCCGCGCTTGGTGGCCTCGGCGGACAGATCGGTCAGGAGCCCCTGCTTGGAGAGGAGTCCCGCCGTCGCGTTGCCCTTGTTGTACTCCATGAGGTCGGGTGCGTCGTCCGAGTTGAGGACCATCGGGGCGGTCTTCTGGATCTGTTCGAAGCCCTTCTCCTCGAACTCCACCTTGACCCCCGGATGGGTCTTCTCGAACTCCTTGATGGCCGCGTTCCAGGCCACGCCCATCGCGCTGTCCGGACCTTCGTAGTGCCACAGCTTCAGCGTCTTGCCGTCTGATCCACCACTGTCCGAGTCGCCGCAGGAGGCCAGGAGCAGAGCCCCGCTCAGAACCGCCGCAGCGGTCGCCACCACACGTCTTCGTGCCGTCATCATTCAGTGCCTCCAGGGGAGTGGGATGGCTCACTGTCCCGGTGAGTCGTGCTCGTCACGCTCGTCGTGGGGGCGTCACGCAGGGTTCATCGAATCGTTTCGATGCGAGACGTCGAAGCGCTTCGACGGAGGAAGGTATGCGGGGGCCGGGGGCGCGTCAATGGGGGGCGTCGGAATTGGGACGGGCGTTCGGTGGGTCGGACGCGGTGTCCGTCAGCAGACGTGATCCAGTCGCCGGTCCATTGCCGCCATCGGAACCGGACCACCTTCGGGGCGCTGCGCCCCGGTCGTGCGCGGCGGCGTTTGCCGGTGGCCCGGGCGTCCAGGCGCACCAGCAGGTGTGCCCCGACCGGCGCTGGCCGGCCCCGTTTCCCGCCCACGGGCGTGTGTGTGAGCTGTTCGTGGGGGGCGAACACAGCCGGCTCGGCCCGCAGCATGCCGACGTCGACCGCACCACACAAACACAGAGTCCCCGTCAGCAAACCGACGGGGACTCATGAACGATCGAGACTGATGTTCTTGAATTTCGGCTACTTGCGTTCGAAGGACCAGATTGTGCTGCTGTCGGTCGATCCGGTGTTCCATTTCACTTCGCCGGCCGAGGTTCCGTACATGAAGTGCCTGTCGGGTTGTTCGTTGTTGAGCCGGAAGCCTCCGGAGGCTGATTCGAGCCTCCATAGCGAATCTGGGGTTACTTCGCCGGAGTTCCAGATGACGGCGCTGTTCGTTTCGGAGTCGGCGTAGAACCGCCCGGTTCTGGCGTTCCTGATCGTCCAAGCGCCGGAGGAGTGCTGCGTGACGACCCAGTCCTGGTCGTCGTACGAGCCGGCGGCGGCGAGGGTGATCGCGCCGTTCGCGTCCGAGTCCAGGTACTTGCCCGTCGACACGTTTCTGATCTTGTAGGTGGCAGACGGTAGGCCCGGGCTGCCACCACCGCCACCAACGCCGCTCATGATGGCATCAATAATGCCCTGCTGGGTCACCGCATGGGAATGTCGGTTGAACAGCCCGAACCCGTACCGTCCGGTTTCGCCGTTGTCCCAGTAGACCGGGGCCGCTCCGTACTTCTTGGCGGTGGAGGCGACGGCGCGCATGTAGTCCGCGCGATACCTGGGGTTCGATGAATCGAACGATGACTTGTCGATCGCACCGTACTCACCGACGACTACCGGGTATCCCCGTACGACGAATTTGTCGTACATCTTCTTCAACTGCGCGTCCAGGTAGTCCTCCTGTCCCCAGGTCGACGTCTTTGACGGATTGGTCGCTGCTCGTCCCCATTGCGTGATGGTGCCGCTTTCCTCTCCGGCGAAGTCCCACGGGTCGTAGTGGTGAACGGAGATCATGATGCGCTGTTCATTACTGGGGATGGAGGGGGAGCGATATTGGTCGGTCGGCAGCACGAAGCCGTAGTTCCCTGCGGTGTACTCGATGTTCGTGTTCCAGCCGGGAACGAGCAGCCACCTTGAACCGTTGTTCCCGCCGGTCCTCCGGACGGTGTCGACGAAGATCTGGTTGTAGCTGTTGATGTTCGAGTAGCACGGCTGGGTGGGGCGGCCGAATTGCCCGTCGAAGTTCTCGTTCATGGACTCCAGGATCAGGCGCTGGTCGTAGTTCTGGAACCTGGTCGCGATCTGTTGCCAGACCTTCTGGTACTTGGCCCTGATCGCCGTCTGGTTGGACGAGTCACAGATCAGCCAGGAGCCGTAGATGGTCTTGTAGCCGTCGCCGTGCATGTTGATCAGCACGTACAGGCCACGGTTGTAGGCGTAGTTGACGACTTCCTGGATCCTGTTCAGCCAGGCGGCGTTGATCGTGTAGTCCGGGCCGGGGCCTATGTGCCGCAGATACGAGACCGGGATTCGTATTGTTTTGAAGCCTGCGGATTTCACCTTGTCGATGAGGGCCTGCGTGATAATCGGCTGGCCCCATGCCGTTTCGCTGGGATATCCGTTGGAGTTGGCCTCCATCTGGTTCCCCAGGTTCCAGCCGGCGCCCATTTCGGCTACGATCTGCGTGGCGTTCAGCTGTGTCGTGGTGTCGGCCGATGCCTGGTTCGTCAGGCCGGCGAAAGATGCGACGACCGCCAACACAACGGCAAGGAAAATGGCTCTGATCTTCCCCACTTGTGAAACCATGGGCATTTCCTCTCTTCTGGTTTTGAGGGGGTCAAAACCAGGTAGATCCACCCGCCCGGGCGCGGTGGCGGTGGTCTGGCATAGCCGTACGCCCCCGGTGATCATGAGTGGGAAGCGCTGGCGCAGGCGCGGAGCAGTTCGGCGGACTCGGTGCCGCGACCACTGTGCCGTGCCACAGGTCTCCCTTTGGTCCTGGGGGACATGAGGCTGCACTCGAATCGAGCGGCCTGAGCCGCCGGCCTCTTTCGAAGCGTGGCCCCGCATCCAGCCTGTGAATGTACGCGGTCAAACACGTGCCGATGATGTAAGCGCATGCTGGGGATCGTTGCAAGTGTTGCGCGCGATCCAGTGTGAACGTACACAGCGTGTCGGGGGCTCCGGAACAGGCTCGTCGCGCGGCCACGGCCGATTGCCAGGCCTGTGAAGCTTCCACGTCACCGTATGGGTGGCGCCCCTGGCCCCGGCTTCACTCAGCAGGAAGTGACGGCGGACCGCCCGTGGAACTCGCAACGAGGGCGGCAGGCGAGATCCCTCTGTTACTCGGCAGTATGCTTCACTCGGCGCCCGACCGGGCGTCGAAATGTCAGCCAGGTGATGCTCGGGGTGTGCGTGCCTTGGTGCGAGGTGGCCGTCGGAGACATCGGCGGTCAGGGTGGCGGCGGCCGACGCCCAGGTCACGTCCGTGCTTCAGGCCGGGCCGTTACAGTGGGACCGCCCATTCGACGCGTCGGAGCAGACCCTTGGCCAACCTGTCTCACCTCGAGGAGATCTTCTCCGGCGACGGCACCAGGCCGATGCGGTTGCCGCGCTGGCAGGACGGCGGTTCACCAGCGGGTTTGGCGGTCACTCTGGTCGCTGACTACACGTTTCCGGCTCGGGCCTGGTTGCCGGCGGCGGCGATCGTGACGTTGCTGGGGGAGTTCGACGTGGCCGCGGGCGCCGCTCGTACGACGATCAGCAGGCTGGCGCGTCGTGGGGTGCTGGAGGGCAGTCGGCAGGGGCGGTATAGCTCCTACCGGCTGACGCGGGAGGCCGCTGTCGATCTGTGGAGCGGTGGTGCCTCGATCGCCACGTTCACCACGCAGCCCGACTCATGGGACGGATGGTGGACCCTGGTCGCCTTCTCCGTGCCGGAGCAGGAGAGCGCGCGTCGGCGGGCGCTGCGCACGGCGCTGCGGTGGCGGGGGTTCGCGCCGCTGTACGACGCGGTGTGGGCGTCGCCGCACCCGCTCACCCCCAAGGGGCGTGCCGAGCTGGCCGATTTGGCGCTGGGGGCGGTGAGTGTGTTCCGCGCGCGCCAGGTGGATCTGGAGACGGAGGCCAACCGCAACCCGGTCCAGGCGTGGGACCTGCCCGGCATCGCCGGGCAGTACGAGATCTTCATCCGGCGGTGGAGCGGCCTGCTGCCCCGTATCGGCGCTGGTGGCGTCACCGGCGCCGCGGCGGTGCGCGCCCGCACCGAGGTGATGAACACCTACCGCCACTTCCCGGTGCTGGACCCGCTGCTGCCCATCGATCTGCTGCCGGCCGGCTGGCCCCGGTCCCGGGCGAGGGAAGTGTGCGTCGCGGTGTACGACGGTCTGGCCCACCCGGCCCAGGAACACGTCCGTTCGGTGGCGGCCCGGTCCGCGGACGGTCCGCACCTGGACATCAGTGCCCATACGATCGCCGGCATGAGTGCTGGTATCGGTCACAGCCACGGCTGACGGCCTGAGGGTCTGACCCTGAGTTCAGAGGGATTTGGGTCGCAGCGATTGACAGATGAGAGTCCGATCGCGACTCTTCTGTCATTCGAAGCGATGTGGGAGCGTTCACAGTCATGTGCAGCGCACAGAGCAGATCGTATGCATCGCTCCTCGCCGCCTCGGGCCTTTGTACCTCCGCATCAGTGGTGACAGGAGGCACTTCATGCGTGAGTCACGGCCGGTCGGCTCGACAGTTGCGGTGGTTCCCGGACCAGCGTGCGAGTTGGAGCCCTCGGCGGCCAGCTGCACAGCAAGGGACTGGAGTCCGGCATCTTCCCGATGGCCAACGCGGCCCGGGCATGCGCAGGACGCCCGCTACGGCCGGGGCATGCCGGAGGTCAGCCGCCCCGGCCTGACGGACACGGACCTGCGCAGCCACTTCGTTCTGTGGGCCATGATGCCCGCACCGCCGCTCGTGGGCAGCGATGTGTGCAGCGCGTCGGCGGCAACGCTGAGCATCCTCAGGAACGCCGACCCCTGTTCAACCAGAGCAGCCGTTCGCGATGTCTGTTCGGTCACCACCGGAGCGATCAAGGGGTGGGCCGCACGCTCGGAAGGTGGTGCACGCGCCCATGGCAGTGTCACGAAGACGGCTTCTGGCGCTGGGCGCCGGAGCGGCCGCCGGAGGGTTCGGGCTGGCCGGTTGCGGGTCGAAGCGCTCGCTCGGCGACTCGGATGAGATCACGCTGTGGACCTGGGACCGGTCAGTGAGCGACGAGCTGGTCGCCCGGGCCGAGACGAAGGGCATTCCCGGGTCCGAGGGCTTCAGACTCAGCCGCACCAACATCGGCGGCCACTTCAACACCAAGGTGCGTACCGCGCTCGCCGGCAAGTCCCTGGTGCCGGACATCATCGGCATCAACTCCGACGTGGCCACCTACTTCCCCAACCAGGACGCGTTCGTCGACCTGAACGACTTCGGCGCGGCCGAGCTGAAGAGCCGGTACCTGGACTGGAAATGGAACGAGTGCGTCACGCCCGAGGGCCGGATGATCGCGTTCCCCATGGACACCGGCCCCACCGGGCTGTTCTACCGCGCCGACCTGCTTCAGGAAGCCGGGATCACCACCGACCCGAAGGAGCTGGCCGCCCGCGCCCCGGACTGGGACGGCTTCATCGCCCTGGGCAAGGAGCTGCGGAAGTCCCGGGAGCGCGCGGTGATCTGTCCCAACATCCACCACGTCTGGAGCATCCGGCTCGGCCAGTTGGCCGGCAAGTTCATGACCGAGGACGGCCGGTACATCGGCGACCGGGACGAGCTGCGCGAGGCTTTCGAACTGGCCTACCGGATCGGCAGGGACGGCCTGTCGGCCGGCGCCCCGGAGGGCTCCACCGACTTGTACGGCGTGGTCACCAGCGGCCGCCAGCCGGTCGGCATCGGCGCGGTGTGGTGGGGCTTCGCCTTCCCTGAGTCGGCCGCGCCGAAGACCGAGGGCAAGTGGCGGGTGACCGACCCGCCCGGAGGCGCCGGCAACGTCGGCGGCTCCTTCCTGGCGATCACCAAGTACTCCAAGAATCCCGAGGCGGCCTACAAGTTCATCACCTGGCTGCAGTCTCCGGAGAACCAGGTCAAGGCGTTCACGGAGATGTCGCTGTTCCCGTCCTCCCCGCGCTCCTTCACGAGGCCTCAGATGCGTGAGCCCCGGCCCTTCTACGGCGGGCAGCGCACCATCGAGGTGTTCGGCCCGTCGGCACGGCAGGTCAAGACCGTCTACAAGAGCCCGTACGACCGGGTGATGGACCCCGTCTTCGCCGCAGAGCTCGCCAACGTGGAGTCCGGCAAGAACGTCGACACGGCATGGAGGGACGCCCAGGACACCATCGAGCGCGAGCTGACCCGCGAGGGGGCGATCTGAATGGGCCTCGCCGATGCGCCGCGCGGGAAGGCCGTCAAGCCGCGCGGGAGCGCCGCCAAGCCGCCGCCGGACGGGTCCAGGCCGCTGCCCGGCTGGCGCCGCTACTGGCCGATGTACGCGGCGGTCTCCCCGTTCTTCATCCTCTTCGCCGTCTTCGGCGTCTTCCCGGTCGGCTTCTCCGTCTACCTGTCGTTCATGTCGTGGGACGGCATCGGAGAGATGCAGGCGATCGGCTGGGAGAACTACGCGTACCTGGTGACCGACTCCGACTTCTGGCAGTCGATCGGCAACACCCTGGTCATCTGGCTCCTGTCCACCGTCCCGATGATCTTTCTGGCGCTGGGCATCGCCTACGCGCTGCACACCGCGGTGCGGTTCAAGGCGTTCTACCGGGTGGCCTACTTCGTCCCGAACATCACCTCGATCGTGGCGATGACCCTGGTGCTCGGCTCGGTCTTCAGCGACAGCTCCGGGCTGCTCAACAGCGCGCTGCGGGCGATCCACGCCGGCGAGGTCGGCTGGCTGTCCGACCCGTGGGCGATGAAGGTCTCCGTGGCGGCGATCACCGTCTGGCGGTGGGTCGGCTACAACGCCATCATCTGCCTGGCCGGCCTCCAGGCCATCTCCAGCGACGTGTTCGAGGCGGCCAAGGTCGACGGCGCCAACAACCGCCAGACCTTCTTCCGGATCACCATCCCGATGCTCCGCCCGGTGATCCTGTTCGTCGCCGTCACCTCCACCATCGGCGGGCTGCAACTGTTCACCGAGCCGCAGGTGCTGTTCCCGGTGGACGACAACGGGAACGTCGGCGGTCCCGGCGGCGAGGCCACCACCATCGTGCTCTACCTGTACCAGCAGGCGTTCATCTTCAACCGGTTCGGCTACGGCGCGGCCGTCGGCTGGGCGCTGTTCCTCCTGATCGCGGTGTTCTCCGTCATCAACTGGCGGCTGATCGGCGGCCGCGACGAGGACGCGATCGGCACCGGCAAGCGGAAGGGGAAGTCCCGTGCGCGCTGAGACGGCCGCCAGGTCGCGGACGATCGTGGGCCACGCCGTGCTCCTGCTGGGCGTGCTGATCACGATCTTCCCGTTCTACTGGATGTTCGTGATGGCCTCGAACACCACCGGGGACATCTTTGCCTACCCGCCCGAGCTGGTCCCCGGCTCCCACCTGTGGGAGAACATGAACAAGGTGTTCGACGGGATCGACTTCTGGGGGTCGATGGGCATCACCGTCGTGGCCGCCACTGCCGTGACGTTCCTGGTGCTGCTCTTCGACTCGCTGGCCGCCTTCGCCTTCGCCAAGTACGACTTCCCCGGGCGGAGGGTGCTGTTCTGGATCGTGCTGGCCACCTTCATGATCCCGATGCAGCTGGCGCTGGTGCCGCAGTTCGTCACCCTGGCCTGGCTCGGCTGGGTCGGCTCGCTCAAGGCACTGATCATTCCCGGTGCGGCCAACGCGTTCGGGATCTTCTGGATGCGGCAGTACGCGCAGGGGGCGATCGCCGACGAGCTGATCCAGGCGTCGAGGGTCGACGGAGCCGGGTTCTTCCGCCAGTGGTGGACGGTGGGGCTGCCGGTGCTTCGCCCGGGGCTGGCGTTCCTGGGGATCTTCACCTTCTTCCACATCTGGAACGACTACCTGTGGCCACTGATCGTGATGACCGACCCGGGCAAGCTGACACTGCAGGTGGCCGTGCAGCAGCTGAACGGCGTCTACACCACCGACCAGTCGATGGTCATCGCCGGAGCACTCATGTCGGTGATCCCGCTGATCGGGGTCTTCCTGATCGGCTCGCGCCACTTCATCGCCAACCTGGCCGCCGGAGCCATGAAGTTCTGAAGCAGCACGCGCCTGGTCGGCGCCTTTCGAGAAGCAGTTTCCGCACCTGCGTTGAATTCTTCATGCAGGCCCGAGCCCTGCCCCTGCACGGGAGGATCCCATGAAACAGTCCATCAAGGTCTCGTTAGCCGGGGCCACAGCCGTACTCATGTCCGCCGCGGCTACGACACTCGGAGTCGACGCGGGTGCCGCGACGCCGACGGACGGCGTCGCGGCGGCGGCCGCCCGACCGATGGAGAACCTCGGCCGCGGCGTCGTGGCCGTGCGGTCGAGCAACACCAGTGTTCTCGTCTCCTGGCGGCTGCTGGGACTCGATCCGGACGGCATCGGGTTCAACGTGTACCGGTCCACCGCCTCAGGCCAGGAGGTCAAGCTCAACTCCGCGGTCCTGACCGGAGGCACCAACTTCACCGACTCGACGGCCGACTTGACCCGGTCGAACAGCTACCGGGTACGGCCCGTGATCAACGGCGCGGAGCAGCCACCGAGCGGCGCCTTCACCCTGACCGCCAACCACGCCGTCGAGCCGGCCCTTCGCGTACCGCTGCGCGCCGGTGGCCCGGTGAAGTTCGTCTGGGTCGGCGACCTCGACGGCGACGGTGAGTACGACTTCGTCCTGGATCGCCAGACATCGCCGCAGACACTCGAGGCCTACCGGCGCGACGGGCAGCTCCTCTGGTCGGTCAACATGGGCCCGAACAGCACCAACCAGAACAACATCGAAGGCGGATCGTCCACCATCGACGTCGGCCACAACGACGGCGTGACCGTCTACGACTTCGACAGCGACGGCCGCGCCGAGGTCGCCGTGCGGATCGCCAACGGTGTCCGCTTCGGCAACGGCACCACATTCACCAACAGCGACAACAACCGCCAGTTCATCGCGATCCTCGACGGCATGACCGGGGCGCCCCGCGCGACCGCTCCCGTGCCGACGGACTACCTGGCGGACGGCCCGATGTACGCCCGGTTCGGTGTGGGCTACCTTGACGGTTCCCGGCCCAGTCTGGTCGCCTTCATGAAGAACCGGAGGGGCAACGGGGCGTTCAACCTCATGATGGGCGCCTGGCAGTTCACCGGCCAGTCCCTGACCCAGCAGTGGAAGTGGCTGCGCGGCAACCAGAACACACCCGACGGGCACAACACCCGCGCCATCGACGTCGACGGCGACGGGACCGACGAGGTCGCCGAGATCGGGTTCGTGCTCAACGGCAACGGCACCCTGCGGTACTCCCTGGGCCCCGCGGGCGTCGTCCACGGCGACCGCTTCCACATCGCCAAGATGGACCCCAACCGCCCAGGCCTGCAGGGCTACGGCGTCCAACAGGACAACCCCAGCGGTCTGCGCGAGTACTACTACGACGCCGCCAACGGCTCCATCATCTGGCGACACGGCGGGTCGGGCACCGCCGACGTGGGACGCGGCATGGCCGGCGACATCGACCCGCGGTTCCCCGGCATGGAGGTCTGGTCCTTCTCAGGCCTCTACAACGCACCTGCCAACCGCCTCACCGAACCGAACACCTCGCTGCGTCCCTGGCCGCAGCTGGGCCTGTGGTGGGACGGCGACCTCACGATGGAGCTGCTCAACGACGGCAAGTTCGAGAAGTGGGACCCGAACAACCCCAAGCCCAGCAACAGCCTGACACGGCTGCTCACCACCTCGAACTACGGAGCGGTCGACGCGAGCCAGGACGTCCAGCCCACCTTCTACGGCGACATCCTCGGCGACTGGCGTGAGGAAGCCGTGTACACCAACGCGAGCCACAACCAGCTGATCATCTTCACCACCGATCGCCCGACGAGCACACGGCTGTACACGCTCGCGCACAACCCCGCCTACCGCAACGCCATGACGTTCAAGGGATACATGCAGTCCCACCACGTCGACTACTTCCTCGGCGCCGGCATGACCCGGCCACCGCGGCCGAACATCACCTACTCCGGGAGCTGAGGCCGTGAGAAACGCGAAGTTCGTCACCCCTGTCCTCCTCCTCTCGGTGGTCACGGCGAGCTCCATCGCCATGGCCCCCGGCTCGGCGTCCGCGAGCGGTGCGGCGGCCGGAAACACCTACTACGTCGCCCCGAACGGGAATGACGGGGCAGCGGGTACGCAGACCGCTCCGTGGGCATCGATCGCCCGCGCACAGGCCGTCGCCAAGGCGGGTGACACGGTCTATCTCCGGGGCGGCACCTACGCCTACACCCGAGCGAACAGCGCCTGCTCCAGCCAGTCCGCCAGAGTCGACGCGATCACCCTGAACAAGAGCGGAAGCTCGGGCAACCCGATCCGGTACTGGGCCCACCCGGGCGAGAAGCCGGTCTTCGACTTCTCACGGATGACGGACAACTGCCGTATCAAGGGCTTCAACGTCACCGGCAGCTGGATCCACCTCAAAGGACTGGAAGTCAAGGGCGTTCCGCAGAACAACAACCGGAACGCCGAGTCCTGGGGCATCTGGATCTCCGGCAGCAACGGCGTCTTCGAGCAGATCAACACCCACCACCACATGGGCACCGGCCTGTTCATCAACGGCGGGGGCGGCAACCTCGTCCTCAACTCGGACTCGCATGACAACTACGACCTGCGCAGCAACGACGGTCCCGGCGAGAACGCCGACGGGTTCGGTTCGCACTACACGCCGGCCGGCCGCGCCGCGAACGTGTTCCGGGGCTGTCGCGCGTGGTGGAACGCCGATGACGGGTTCGACCTCATCTCCACCTACTCGCCCGTGATCATCGAGAACTCGTGGGCCTGGCGCAACGGGTACGTGCCGGGGACTACGACGCCCTCCGGCAACGGAGCCGGCTTCAAGTCGGGCGGCTATGGCGGCGACTACGAAGCCAACGCGCCCAAGCACACCGTCCGCTCCTCGGTGGCGTTTCTCAACAAGGCGGCCGGCTTCTACGCCAACCACCACCCGGTGGCCAACGACTTCTTCAACAACACCGGCTACGGAAACAACCCCAACTTCAACATGCGTGGCGTCGACTCGAGCGGCGCCGCCGTCGGCCGGGGCAACCTGCGCAACAACATCGCCTACACCGGAACGCCGACGTCGTACATGACCGGAACGAACGCGGCGTACAACTCCTGGAACCTCGGCGTCCCCCTGTCGGACTCCCAGTTCCGGAGTGTGTCGACGTTCGGCTGGGACGCGCCCCGCCAGACCGACGGAAGCCTGCCCGTGCTGCCCCACCTCCGTCTCGCGGCGAACAGCGCCCTGATCGACAAGGGCACCGGCGTGGGACTGCCATTCAGCGGAAATGCGCCGGATCTCGGCGCCTTTGAGAACGATGGAAGGTGACATCGTGAGGCAAAGATCGCGTGTCGTTTCGAAGTACTGGAAGGTGGCCGCCGCCGCGTTGTTGTCCGTGGCGTTAGCGGCACCGCTCTCGGAGAGCACCGCTGCGGCGGAGACACCCGCAACGAAGACATCGGCAACGGCGCTCCAGGACCAGGGTGCCGCTGCTGGACCGGTGGCGGATCGCGGCCTCAAGCACCTGGTGTCCGACTACCAGACACGCACTCCGACGAAGTACACGGCTGACTCCTGGAAGCCCTTCGCCAAGGCGTTGACCGCCGCGGCCGATGTCGCCGGCGACACGTCGGCCACCACGTCGGAGGTCGCCGACGCGAAGACGGCCCTGATGACCGCCGCCGGCGATCTGAAGGCCGCCGACGAGGGCAGGTTCCAGACCATCACGAACAACACCTTCTGGAACGACACCAGCGGCAACCCCATCTATTCGCAGGGCGGTGGGGTCTTCAAGTTCGGCGACACCTACTACTGGTACGGCGTGCACTACACCGGCGCCGAGCTCTACCGGGCCAATCCGACGAGGAAGTACGACGGCAACGTCAGCTTCGTGTCGATCCCCGTGTACTCGTCCAAGGACCTGGTGAACTGGAAGTTCGAGAACCGCGTCGCGACGCGCTCCACCGGCGTCGGCAGCGGCGCCAACATGGGTGGTGCCGGCTGGGTCGGGCGGCTCGGTGTCTCGTACAACGAGAACACCGGCAAATACGTGCTCGCCACGCAGATGTGGCACACGGGCAGGGGCGGGCACGGTGTCCTGCTGCTGCAGGGCGACTCGCCGACCGACACCTTCGACTACGGCTACTTCCAGACCCAGATCACCAACTCGCCCACGACCGGCACCGGAGACCAGACCGTCTTCACCGACGACAACGGCAAGGACTACCTGATCTTCTCCAACCGCGAAGGACGGTCGCGCGGCTTCGTGGCCAAGTTCCGGGAGTCCGACTCGCTGCGGATCGAGCCAGGCGTGGAGATCCGCCGCGGCGACGGTCGCGAGGGCAACGCCATGTTCAAGCTCGACGGCAAGTACTACCACGCGGCGTCGGACCTGCACGGCTGGAACACCTCGGTCAACTACGTCAATGAGTCGACCAGCAGCAACGTTCAGGGCTCGTACAGCAGCGAGTACGTCCTTGCCGGCACCGAGATGGACTACAGCCACGTGACCCAGACCGGGTTCTTCGTGACGGTCAAGGGCACCAAGCAGAACACGGTGATCTACGCCGGCGACCGCTGGGCCGACTTCGCCTGGAACGGCATCGGGTACAACCAGTGGGTGCCGATCACCAAGACCGGCGCGAGGCCGCAGTTCCACTCGGTGAGCCAGTGGCAGTTCAACGTCACGACCGGCGAGTGGCGCGTCGGGCCGGCGAACAACTACATCCTCAACCCCGACATCCAGGCCGACCGCATCATCGTCTCCAGTGTGCGCGGATGGCGGAACCTCGGCGGTTCGGTGACCAACGTCAACGGTGGTGCGAACGGGTCTCGCTTCGCCCTCCAGGTGAGCAACAGCGGCGGCGTCGAGCAGCGAATCGCGTCGGTGCCCGCAGGCACCTACACCCTGTCCCTGCACGCTCGGGGTAGCGCCGGACAGATCGTGATCACCGGCGCCAACGGCAGCCAACGCACCCTCAGCATCCCGTCGTCGAGCGGCTGGGCCAAGCGCGAGCTCACCGGCATCGCGCTGCCCAGCGGGGCCGCCACCGTCACCGTGCGGGCGTCGGGTTCGGGCGGCGTCACCGTCGACCAACTCTCACTGGTCAAGACCTCTGCCGACGCGCCATCGGGACAGCGTTACGAGGCAGAGACCGCGCCGGCGGTGTGTCAGGGCACGATCGACTCGAACCAAGCGGGCTTTTCCGGTAGCGGGTTCTGCAACGGCACTGCCGCCGCGGGGGCCTTCGCGCAGTTCACGGTGACCCCGGCGGCCGCTGGTACGGCGACGGTGGCGGTCCGGTTCGCCAACGGCTCCAGCAGCGGTGCGCGGCCGGCGAACCTGATCGTCAACGGATCCACGGTGGGGACGGTTTCGTTCGAGTCCACCGGTGCGTGGACGACGTGGTCGACCAAGACCGTGACCGCCCCGCTGAACGCCGGCAGCAACACCATCCGGTTGGATCCGACCACGGCAGCCGGACTGCCCAACGTCGACTACCTCGATGTCGGTGCCGCGACTGGCTGACATCCCACGCTCTGCCGGTCTCTTCGACCGGCAGAGCGTGCAGGGTCGCGTCCTTGAGACCACGACACCGGCGAAACGGCGCTTGCCGCAAGTACGTCACATCGTCAGGAGAAGCACATGAGCAGCAAGCGTCTGCCCCGCGTCATCGCGGGCACGACGACGTTGGTCACCATGGTGTCCGCGACGTTACTCATGGTGCCCGCACCGGCCCATGCGACCTTCGGAACCGCGGACATCAAGCCGATCGAAAGCAATATCGCTGCCAAGCCCTGGGCCTCGGCGACGGCCGGCGACGGCTCGTCGAACGCCGGGCTGGCCATCGACGGCGACCCGACGACATCCTGGCGACCCGGTCGTGCCGCCGCCCGGCAGTGGCTCACCGTCGACCTCGGTGGCACCTACGACAACCTGCGTAAGGTCAAGGTGATATTCCCGGACCGTGGCGTGGCCTACCGGTACGTCGTCGAGGCTTCATCCGACGGTCGCCGGTGGAAGACCATCATCGACAGGTCCCACAACCGAGCCGTGTCACGTGGGGAAGTACACCTGTTCACCCGGTCGGCAACGCGCTTCGTCCGGCTGATGTTCACTGGTGGGCCGGGCCGTGCCCGGGCTGGTGTCAGCGAGCTCCAGGTCTTCAACTACCTGCGCAACGACCTCACCCTCGGCGCCGATCTGTCCTGGATGGACGACGTCCAGGACCAGCAGTACTGGGTCGACCCCCTGGCCCAAGACCGCGGCGCCGGGCCACACCTGCTCGACGTGGCCAAGGATCGTGGCATGCAGCACACCCGGCTGCGGATATTCAACGAGCCGCGCAGCGAGAGCACCGGTCAACCGACGCCGCTACCGCGCCAGGGCCCGGAGCGCTCACTGGCCTCAGCGAAGTGGATCAAGCAGCGGAGCATGGGCCTGGGTATCGACTTCCACTACGCGGACTCGTGGGCGGACCCGAGCAAGCAACCGAAACCACGCGCCTGGGCCGAGCTGGAGTTCGCGGACCTGTCCAAGGCCGTGTACGACTTCACCGCCGACTATCTGGACCGGTTGATCCAGCAGGGCACCACGCCGGAGAAGGTCGCCGTCGGCAACGAGATCATCAATGGGTTCATGTACGGCAGCGAGGCGGCCCACATCGGCACGACGAATCCGCCGTATTTCGTCGACCAGGCCGGTATCTACCAGTCGAAGCCCGGCGGTGGCCTGCTGTGGAAGTACTGGCGGTCAACCGACCCGGTGGAGCAGCAGCTCTACGACCAGTCGTGGGACCGGTTCACCACCCTGGCCGCGGCCGGGATCAAGGCCGTCCGCGACGCGTCACCGACATCCAAGGTCGAGATACACGTGATCGTCGACAAGGACAAGCTCGCCAAAACCATGGAGTTCTGGCACCAGTTCCTCGCCCGGGTGAAGGCAAAGGGCCAGAACCCCGATGTGCTGGCCATCTCGTACTACCCGGAGTGGCATGGCACGCCCGAGGCGCTGGATCTCAACCTGAACACCATGGCCACCACCTATCCCGACTACGAAATCGACATCGCGGAAACCGCCTATCCCGCCTCGGGCGGCGACGGCTCGCCGTTGCCCAACTCACCCTTCCCGCGAACGATTCAGGGCCAGGCGGACGCTGTCCGGAGGGTATTCCAGGCCGCCAACGACGTGGTCGACAACCGAGGTTCAGGGGTGCTGGTGTGGGAGCCGGCCGGCTACCAGCCCATGTTCCGGGCCGTGCCCGGGATGGCGAACACATGGGAGCCGCACGCATCCATCGACGTCTTCAACGCCAGCCGCGCCAAGCACATCCTCCAGGACACCAGCTACACCGCCACCGTGGTGGGCGCCGCCCCGAAGCTGCCTTCCTCCATCCACATGCTCACCACCGCCAACAACAGGATCACCCGTGTCGCCGTCCGC
This sequence comes from Streptomyces azureus, assembly GCF_001270025.1. Lineage (NCBI taxonomy): Bacteria > Bacillati > Actinomycetota > Actinomycetes > Kitasatosporales > Streptomycetaceae > Streptomyces > Streptomyces azureus. Next base: position 21,404 of record NZ_DF968257.1, read on the forward strand.
TGGCAGCCGTTGCCACCTGGCGCGACCGACAGGCCGGGTGAGGTGACAGTCAAGGGGATGACCGACACAGGACCGGTCACGGCGGTCATCGACGTCGTTCCCAGACGCGGCGAACACGACTTGACCACCTCATAGCCGGCGGGCGTGGGCCAAGACCGCGAACCCTTACACCACGGTCCACCACGAGGGCACCGGCGACATCATCCAGTGGCTCCCCTGACAAACCGCACAACGCTCCTGCCGCCCCTCGCGGGTGGCAGGAGCAGCCACACCCGTTTTCCCTCCCCGCGTGTCCAGGCGACCTACCGCCGACTGGACCGCCCCGGCAACGGGCCCAGCCGAACGCCAATGGCTACACCCATCCCTCCACCCAAGGAGACATCCATGACCATGCAACGACGGACATTCCTCAGGATGAGTGCGGCCGGAGCGACGGGCGTGGGTCTGTCCCTGCTCGGCGCGGGGCAGGCACTAGCCGCCGTCGGGCCGTTGGACACGGCGCCGACCACGCCGTTCGCGGTCGGCGTGCGCCGGTATGACTGGACCCGTGGCAGCCGCCGGTGCACCACCTACGTCTACTACCCGGCCACCGGCACCCCCGGCGGCAACCCGGTGAC